>JAWOBH010000285.1:0-6317 GCA_046498125.1 Prochlorococcaceae cyanobacterium
GCTTTAACGGCACGTTCCATGCCCTTCGTTTTGATAAGTACTCGGATCGCTATCTGGGTGCCTTCAGCTACCGTTTTAATCGACGTTTCGATCTGGCAGCGATGACTGAACGTGTATTGCATGCTGCCTGCCTCTGCACAGCTCAGCCGGAGCACCTGCTCAGGCGGGCGGAGCTTGCTACCTAATCAAGCCGTCGATTGGCTTCGGGCTGCACTCACCATCGCCCGCAGAGCGTCCTCCAGATGGCGGGCGAGATCCGCGCCGTCGTAGAGGGAGCTGTTCAGCACCTGTTGCTGCAGTTCCAGACGCCCTGCCCGCAGGCGAGCCAGTTCCCCAACCAGGTGCTCGACGGCCTCGGCAAACTCCTCGGGGGTGGTGCTGATCCACTCCTCCTTGCCCAGGGCGCGCAGGATCGAGCAGGTCATGCGCCCGGCGGTTGTTGCACCCAGAATACCGACCACGGGCACACCCATTGACAAGGCGTCAAATGTGGTGGTGGCGCCGGCCCAAGGGGTGGCGTCGAGGGCCACATCGATGCCGCGGTAGCACTCAAGGTTTTCCAGCCTGCTGTTCGTGCGAGGAAAGAATGTGATTCTGCTGGGATCTATACCCGCTCGCTCCAATGTCTGGAGGATGCGCCTGCGGGGGCGCTCGGAATCCGTGGAGTAGCTCTTCAGGTGCAGCTGGGCATCAGGTATCCGCCGCAGTGCGGCTGCCCAGAAGACCAGGGTTTCTCCCCGAACCTTGGCGAACTGGTTGAAGGATCCCAGCACAGGGAAGCTGCCCTGGTTTGAACTTTCGGCTGAAGGCAGGCGATCCTCTACGCGAGAGGCAAGCCAGAGGCGCGGCAACCGCCAGAGCTTCTCCACGTACTGATCGGCAAGATCTTCCGCCGTGGTTAGTTGATCACCGATGAACCAGTCGATCGTATCAAGCCCCGTACTGGCATGAAAGCCGATGTAGTGACACTGCACCCGGGCACAGCGATCGGCCAGAATTTCGATACCGGAATCGCGTGTGAAGCCGCTGGTTTCTACGATCACGTCATAGCCCCTCGAACGAATCCGGTGCCTGGCCTCCCCCAGGCTGAGATGCTGCACGGTGATGACGGCATCGGCCAGTTTCGCCAGCTCAAGGGCCCTACGGGATCGGTTCTCATGAACCTCGATCAGTTCCACCTCGAATCGATTGCGGTCATAATGTGTGAGGAAGGGCTCGAGAAACTGGCTCACGACATGGTTGCCGAGTTCAGCCGAGAGGAACCCCACGCGCAACTTCTGAGCTCCGGCCAATAGGGCTCGAGGTGTGAGCGAGCTGGAGGGCTGTGAACTGGCTCTCTGCAGCATCCAGAACTCGCTTAAATGGCAGAGATGAGCCTCAACTGCCTCCAGGCCGGCGATCGAATGCGCGAAAGCAAGATGGAGATGGGCGCGCCGGTTCGCCGGATTGTGGCTGATCACTTTGTTGAGCAGATCAATGGCTTCCTTGACCTCTCCGATACCTGTGAGGAGCGAAGCGCGGTTGCTCATCAGGGTGAGATCGTCAGGCTTACGCTCCTGCAGCCGTTCCCAGATCTCAAGCACTTCGTCGTGCCTGGTTTGCTGGTTGTGAAGGATTGCGGCTTTGCGCATCAGTGCGCTTTCCATCATGGGATCGATCTGCAACGCACGATCCAAGCACTCCAGTGCCTGTTGGATGTCGCCGAGCTCATGATAAGCCATGCCCAGGTTGTTTAGATCATCGCTGCTGGGTTCGCATGAGGCGTGCCGGAATCCATACAGCCACACTGCCTGATGGATTACCGCCTCTGCCGCCTTGGGCTCACCGATGTTCTTGAGGCTGAGTCCCAGTTCCAACACCGCCGCCGGATTGTGCGGATCGAGCTCGATCGACCGTTGAAGCATCTCCACCGCCTCCTGGCCATTCCCGAGGGCCAATGTGCACTTGGCCATGTAGTGGAGGGCCTTGGAGCAGGTGTCGCCCATCTCTCGGGCTTCGGCAAGGCGTGCCTTTCCCTGATCCGTGTGGCCCGCTTGTATCAACTCCCAGGCTTCCTTGCCACAGGTAATCTGCTTGGGGTTGGGGCATTCCATTTCCGGCGAGGCCGGCTGACGGGGCGGGAAGCGGCGGTTGAACAGAGTCAATCGCTGCTGTATGGCCTGGTCGGAAAAGCCAAGCTCTTGCAACCGCTCCAGTCTTGGCCGGGCCTTGATGCCGCTGAAGAAGCTGGAGTAATGGCCCAGCAGTTCATCGCTCTCGAGGGCCGCCGCGTTCAGCCAGGCCGCCAGGCGCCCCTGGGGGTCGAGGCGATCGAACCGCGCGCACGGTGGCAGAAAGGATTCCGTGGCCTCGGGCTCAACGCCAGCTTCCAGCGCCGGGATCAGATGGCCCAGGGCCCGCAGTGCTTCGGTGCGTTCGCCCAGCTCGGCGGCCACGCGGGCCAGGCTGCTGAGGCTGGTAAGCCGCTGCTTGTCGCGGGCCTGCTCACTGAGGAGTGCGTAGCTGCGCTGCAGGGCGCCCAGACGCTGCGCAATGGGCTGGCTGGTGTCCTGGGCGTAGGCCCACAGCGCCAGCGGTTCGGCGGCTGCTTCCGTCTGGCTGGCTTCCTGCTCCTCCCAGCTGGCGGCCAGGGCCTGCCCATAGGGCAGCTGCGTGAGCACCCGGCGCCAGTGGTAGGGCGCAAGCTCTGCCGGATCGGGCGGTGCGGGGCTGGCGGTGGGCACCAGCCAGCCGCTCGCGGCCAGAGCCTCGGCGCGGTCGGGCTTGGCCGCGAACAGGTTGAGCAGGTAGCCATCCACTCCGGCTGCCGGATCGAAGGGCATCAGGACATCGAGTCCCGGCACCAGCCGGTAGCAGCGGTAGCCCAGCTCCCCGAAACGCTCCACCAGCTCCAGGTGCAGCTCGGTGCCGGCCTTGAGCTCGAACATCACCAGCGGCGTGAGCTCGGCGAAGAAGCGCCGGCCGCCGGCGAGGATCCGCTCCTCCTCGCCCTCGGCGTCGATCTTGAGCAGGTCCACCTGCTGCCAGGCGAAGGCCTCCAGGCAGGCATCGAGGGTGGTAAGGGGCACCTCCTCCCCCGGGCCCTGCGGATCGGCGGCCAGGCTGTTGAGTTCCGATTGTCCCGAGGTCTGCAGCCAGGCGCTGCCGCTGTGATCGGAGAGGGCCTGGCGCTGCAGCTGCAGCCAGGGGGTGCCGTTGGCGGCGATGCTCTCCGCCAGCAGAGCGGCGGTGGCGGCGGCCGGTTCGAAGGCCCACACCTGGCCGCTGGGGCCCACCTTGCGGGCCAGCGAGAGGGCGTAAACGCCCACGTTGGCGCCGATGTCCACCACCGTCCGGCCCGGCTGCACCAGGCGGCGCAGGAACCTGATCTCGTCCTCGAACCAGTCGCCCTGCTCCTGCAGCACGTAGGGCGTGATCTGCTCGAGGGAATCGGGCACCACCACCCGGGTGCCGTCCACCAGGAGCACGGTGAGGGTGGCGGGGGTGCTGATCATCGCTGGCCTGGGCGTGGGTTCAAGCTAGGCCGAGGCTGGGATTTCCAAGGCCAGGTCGGGCCGGCTGAGCAGCACCGAGCCCAGGTAGCACTCCTGCCACTGGGTGCCCTGGCGGCGGTCGAGCTCACCCAGCAGCAGCGCCACCAGATCGAAGGCGCCATAGAGCTCATGCAGCAGGAACGCCGCCGCCTTCAGCTGCCGCTCGCTCCACTGCTGGCGCTGGCGGAAATCGCGCACGTAGATCGCGTCGGCCCAGAGCAGCTGGCTGAGGGCCGCGTTGGGATTGGCCGCCTGCCGCAGCGGCCGGAAGGGCCGGCCCATGGTGTACGCGAAACGCAGAAAGCAGAAGCCCTGGCTGCGAAGCAACCGATCCACATCGGCGAACAGGGGCTGGCCCTCGTAGAGCTCCACGAACTCCACCTCGCTCTGCAGCACCGCCACATCCTTCAGAGTTTCGCTGGTGTGCTCCAGCACCATCCGCTCGGCCCCCTGCACGTCCAGCTTGAGGAAGTCGGCCGGCCTGGCGTCTTCAAGATCATCGAGCCGGCGAGTGCGCACGGGCACCTGTTCCTCCACCCGCATCAGCTCCCCCAGGGCCGGGAAGAGATCAATGGTGGCGCGGGCCGGCGGGTAGAGCGAGGAGGTCATCGGCACGTTGGTGACGTGCAGCATGTGCTCCTCGCCATCGCCCAGGGCCCAGGGCAGGTAGCGAAGCGCGCCGCCAAGCCCCTCACTGGCAGCCTGCTGGTTCAGCCGGGCGCACTCCTGGTCCAGCGGCTCGAAGCCGATCACCTCGGCGCAACCTTCCATCACCCAGCGCACCCACGGCTCCGGCTTGCCCGTCAGCGCCAGGGCGCCCACATCCAGGCAGCGCAGGGGCCGCTCCAGCTGCAGAAACTCGAACCAGGAGCGGACGGACTGTGCGGTCTCCAACGATCGGGGGCGGATCGTTCCAGCATGCTGGCCCTAGGGCCACTCAGCCATAGCCTGCGCCCATGAGCCCTCCCCGGTCCCTGCGAGAGCGCCTGCAGTCCACCACCTTCCTGGCGGTGCTGGCCGGCTACGGCATGCTGCTGGTGTTCAACCAGGGGCTGCAGGTGCTGCAGCGGCGCGCCACCCATGCCCAGCTGGTGGCGGCGGTGCGGCAGGACCTCAACGCCGGCCGGCTGGAGCTGCCCGCCACCGGGGTGCTGCGCCTGCCCGGTGGCGATGAACTGCGCCGGGTATCCCCCGCCAGCGTCCAGAGCCCCCGGATCGAGCGGGTGGGCGCTGAGCACTGGCTGGTGAGCGCCGGCGCCGGGCTCGAGGTGCGCCAGACCATCACCGCAGCCCTCCAGGCCGAGCGCCGCGGCCAGTTGCTGCTGGTGGCGGTGGCCGGCTTTTCCAGCCTCGTTACCAGCACCCTGCTGGAGCCGGTACTGCGCGCAGGGCTGCAGCTCCCTCTGGAGCGGCTCACCCAGGCCCTGGCTGCTGCCGATCCCGATGCCACCCAGCCGGAGCGGATCACTGAGGCCGAGCAGCCGGCCGAGCTGCGGCCGATCGCCAGTTCCTTCAACGCCCTCCAACGCCGCCTGGCGGCCAGCCGTGAGGAGCAGCGCACCTTCATCGATGGCGTGGCCCACGAGCTGCGCACGCCGCTCACCCTGATCAGCGGCAACGCCCAGCGGCTGGAGCGGCGGCTGGCGGGCACCGCGCCCGAGGCCGCCGCGGCCCCGTTGCTCCAGGCCGGCCGGGCCATCCATGCCGAGGCCGACCGGATGACGCGGCTGGTGCGCGATCTGCTCGATCTGGCCCGCCGCGACGGCGACCGCCTGGAGCTGCAGGTGGTGGCTCTCGATGCCGCCGATGCGCTGCTGGAGGCCTACGAACGGCTGGAGAGCCTGGCCGCCGGCCGGATGCGCCTTCAGTTCCCTCACGAGGACGCCGACCTGCGTGTTCGCGCTGATCCCGACCGCCTGTCCCAGTGCATCAGCAACCTGGTGGAGAACGCCCTCAAGTACGCCCCGGCACCCACGCCGGTGGAGCTGGCCGTGGAGCGCCAGCACGACTCCGTGGTGCTGCACGTGCGCGACCACGGCCCGGGTGTGGCCCCTGACGAGCGGGAGGAGATTTTCAAGTTGTTCCGCCGCGGCCTGGCCGCGCCGCTGGCCTCCGTGAGCGGCAGCGGCATCGGCCTGGCGATGACGCGGCTGCTGATGGAGCGCATGGGCGGCACGGCCCAGGTGGTCGCTGCCCCCGGCGGCGGCGCCGACTTTCAGCTGCTGCTGCCGGCGCTGGTGCCCTGCTTGAGCATAAAGCCCACGCCGCGCACGGTGTGAATCAGCTTGGCCTCCCCGGGCTGGTCGATCTTGCGACGCAGGTAGCGGATGTACACATCCAACAGGTTGTCGTCGCCCACGAACGGTTCACCCCACACCGCATGCAGCAGCGCCAGCCGCTCCTGCACCCGGTTGGGGTGGCGCAGCAGCTGCAGCAGCAGGTCGTATTCGCGCACGGTGAGATGGATCTCGCGGCCGGCCCGGCGCACCTCCCGCGCCGCGGTGTTCACCGTGAGGTCGGCGAAGTTGAGCAGCTCGCTGGCCCCGGCCTCGGCGGCACCGTTGCGCCGCACCCGCGCCCGCACCCGCGCCAGCAGCTCTTCGATCGAGAACGGCTTGGTGAGGTAGTCGTCGGCGCCGGCATCGAGGGCCGCCACCCGCTCGTTCACCGCATCGCGGGCGGTGAGCATCAGCACCGGTGTGGCGATGCCACCGGCGCGCATGCGCCGGCACACCTCCAGGCCGCTGAAATCGGGCAGGGTCCAGTCGAGCAGCACCAGCTCCA
>JAWOBH010000164.1:0-2860 GCA_046498125.1 Prochlorococcaceae cyanobacterium
GGCGCCGGTCCCGCCCCCGGTGGATTTCGAGGCCCTGGTGGATCTGGGCATCGCCAAGCCCGCCCGCTACCTGGGCAACGAGCTGGGGGTGCAGCCCCGCGACTGGCAGGCCGCCTGGCGCCAGGCCGGGGTGCGCTGGGCGCTCACCTACCCCGAGGTCTACGAGGTGGGGGCCAGCAACAGCGGCCACATCATTCTCTATTCGATTCTCAACAGCGTTCCCGGCCAGCTCTGCGACCGCAGCTACCTGCCGGGTCCTGATCTGGCCGCCCGGCTGCGGGGGCAAGGGGCGCCGTTGTTCGCCGTGGAGAGCCGCCGGCCCCTGGCTGCCTTCGACATCCTCGGCTTCTCGCTCAGCTACGAGCTGGGCGGCACCAACATCCTGGAGATGCTGGAGCTGGCCGGCATCCCGCTGCGGGCCGCCGATCGCGGCGACCTGCCCCTGGCCCACCCCGGGGCACCGCCGCTGATCTTCGCCGGTGGTCCCACCGCCACCAGCAATCCCGAGCCCTTCGCCGTCTTCTTCGACTTCATCGCCCTCGGCGATGGCGAGGAGCTGCTGCCGGAAATCGGCCTGGTGGTGGCCGAGGGGCGCGGCGCCGGCCTCAGCCGCCGCGAGCTGCTGCGCGACCTGGCCCAGGTGCCGGGGGTCTACGTGCCCAGCCTCTACGGCCCGGGCGCCGACGGGGTGACGATCGAGCCCCTCGAGCCCGGCATCCCCGCCCGCATCCAGCGGCGCACGGCCAGCCCCATGCCCCACTACGCCATGGGGCTGGTGCCGCACATCGAAACCGTCCACGACCGGCTCACGGTGGAGATCCGCCGCGGCTGCACCCGCGGTTGCCGCTTCTGCCAGCCCGGCATGCTCACCCGCCCCGCCCGCGACGTGGAGCCCGAGGCGGTGGTGGAGGCGGTGGAGGAGGGCATGCGCCGCACCGGCTACAGCGATTTCTCCCTGCTCTCGCTCAGCTGCTCCGACTACCTGGCCCTGCCGGCGGTGGGGGTGGAGCTGCGCAACCGGCTCGCTGACAAAAACGTGAGCCTCACCCTGCCCAGCCAGCGGGTGGACCGCTTCGACAGCAACATCGCCCACATCCTGGGTGGCACCCGCAGGGGCGGGCTCACCTTCGCGCCGGAGGCCGGCACCCAGCGCCTGCGCGACATCGTCAACAAGGGCCTCACCGATGCCGAGCTGCTCGCCGGTATCCGCACGGCCATGGAGAGCGGCTACCGCAAGATCAAGCTCTATTTCATGATCGGCCTGCCGGGTGAAACCGATGCCGATGTGCTCGGTATCGCCGACACCTGCGCGCAGTTGCAGCAGCAATGCCGCGACCTGGGGCGGCTGGAGCTCAACCTCACCATCTCCAACTTCACGCCCAAGCCCCACACCCCCTTCCAGTGGCACAGCGCAGCAGCAGCTGGCGGCGCCGGAACTCCTCCGTGCTCACGCTGTGCCACTGGAAGGGGGTGTGGGGCTTGGGGGTGAAGTTGGAGATGGTGAGATTGAGCTCCAACCGGCCCAGGTCGCGGCACTGCTGCTGCAACTGCGCGCAGGTGTCGGCGATGCCGAGCACGTCGGCGTCGGTTTCCCCCGGCAGCCCGATCATGAAATAGAGCTTCACCTTGCGGTAGCCGCTCGCCATGGCGGTGCGGATGCCGGAGAGCAGCTCGGCGTCGGTGAGTCCCTTGTTCACGATGTCGCGCAGGCGCTGGCTGCCGGCCTCGGGCGCAAAGGTGAGGCCGCCCTTGCGGGTGCCGCCGAGGATGTGGGCGATGTTCGCGTCGAAGCGATCCACCCGCTGGCTGGGCAGGGTGAGGCTCACGTTCTTGTCGGCCAGGCGGTTGCGCAGCTCCACCCCCACCGCCGGCAGGGCCAGGTAGTCGGAGCAGCTCAGCGAGAGCAGGGAAAAATCGCTGTAGCCGGTGCGGCGCATGCCCTCCTCCACCGCCTCGATCACCGCCTCGGGCTCCACGTCGCGGGCGGGGCGGGTGAGCATGCCGGGCTGGCAGAAGCGGCAGCCGCGGGTGCAGCCGCGGCGGATCTCCACCGTGAGCCGGTCGTGCACGGTTTCGATGTGCGGCACCAGGCCCATGGCGTAGTGGGGCATGGGCGTGGCGGTGCGCCGCTGGATGCGCGCCGGCAGGCCGGGCTCGGTGGGCTCGATCGAAACCCCATCGGCCCCGGGCGCATACAGGCAGGGCACGTACACCCCCGGCACCTGGGCCAGATCGCGCAGCAGCTGGCCGCGGCTGAGCCCAGCGCCGCGGCCCTCGGCCACCACCAGGCCGATCTCCGGGAGCAGCTCCTCGCCGTCGCCGAGGGCGATGAAGTCGAAGAAGGCGGCGAAGGGCTCGGGGTTGCTGGTGGCGGTGGGGCCGCCCGCGAAGATCAGGGGCGGCGCCTCGGGATGGGCAAGCGGCAGGTCGCCGCGATCGGCGGCGCGGATGGGGATGCCGGCCAGCTCCAGCATCTCCAGGATGTTGGTGCCGCCCAGCTCATAGCTAAGGGAGAAGCCGAGGATGTCGAAGGCCGCCAGGGGCCGGCGGCTCTCCACGGCGAACAGGGGCGTCCCTTGCCCCCGCAGCCGGGAGGCCAGATCGGCACCCGGCAGGTAACAGCGGTCGCAGAGCTGGCCGGGAACGCTGTTGAGAATCGAATAGAGAATGATGTGGCCGCTGTTGCTGGCCCCCACCTCGTAGACCTCGGGGTAGGTGAGCGCCCAGCGCACGCCTGCCGCCGCCCAGTCGGCAGCCCAGTCGCGCGGCTGCACGCCGAGTTCGTTGCCGAGGTAGCGGGCCGGTTTGCTGATGTCCAGGTCCACCAGGGCGTCGAAGTCCACCGGCGCCTGGGCTGATG
>JAWOBH010000170.1:0-6655 GCA_046498125.1 Prochlorococcaceae cyanobacterium
GTCGCGCTTGAGCAGGATGCCGCTGGCCGGCAACACCGAGATGACACGCAGCGGCAGGCCATTCACCTCCAGGGGCTCCCCGCCCACTGCAAGCGAGGCGATCAACCGGCCATCGGCGCCGTAGACATCCACCGGCCCCTGTTCGCTGGTCAGGCTCAGCAGCACCGGATCGCTGCCGTCCGGGCGGGTGGGCAGCACCAGGCCCCAGATCTGATCGCCCAGCTGGGGGAAGGTCTGCAGCGGCAACTGCAGCACCGGGCTGCGGCCCAGCTGCACGCTGATGGCCGCCAGACTCCAGTCGGCCTGATAGAGGGTCACGCCTCGGAAGCGTAAGGGGTGGTTGACGCTGATCTCGGCCTGGCGGAGCAGGGCCGGGGTGTCGCTGTCCGAGCCCTCCAGCAGTCGCAGCCGGGAGCGGAACTGTTCCGGCCGGCCGGCCGGATCGCGCTCCACCGCGAAGGAGTCGAGGGCCAGCATGAGCTGGCTGTGGCCGCGGCTGTCGATCAGGTCGAGGCTGCGGCCGGGGGCCAGAAACTGCTCGGCCCGCTGCCCGCCCAGCACCCCCCAGGCGGCACCCACCAGCAGCACCACCAGGCCGGCGTGCACCAGAAGCGGGCCGACGCGACCCAGCACCCCCCGCCGGGCCGCCAGGCGGTCGGGCTGGCGCTGCACCTGCCAGCCCTGCCGGCGCAGCAGCTGCTCGAGGCAGGCCAGGCTGGCGCCGGGGTCGTCGGCAGGCAGCGACTGGGCCACGCTCAGCTTGCTGAGCTGACGCGGCGAGCGGTAATCGATCCAGCGCAGCGCCGCCTGGAGGGCCGGCCACTGCCGCCGCCAGCTGCACAGCAGCAGCGCCAGCCCCAGCCAGGCCAGCAGGCCCAGAAACCAGGAGCTCGAGTACACGTGATCGAGCTGCAGATCGAGCAGCCGATCGGCATCCAGGACCCCCAGCCAGGGCTGGTTGTCGTAGAGCTGGTGATAAAGCCCTTCGGGCTCTTTCTGAGGAATCACCGTGCCCACGCCGCTGGCGATGGCGATCACCACCAGCAGGCCGATGGCCACCCGTAGATCGGAGATCCAGGCGGCCAGCCGGTTGATCGCCCTGGAGGCGGAGGGGCTTGAACTCATGGCTGTGGGCGTTCGTGGCGGCGGATCACGACCAGTTGGCCACCAGAGTGAGCATGCCCGTGGCCACCAGCACCGCCCCGCTGATGGGCGGCACCCATTGCCCGGCCTGGCGCAGCTGCAGCAGGCCGGGCAGGCTGGCGGCGGCGGTACCGGCGAGCAGCAGCGGCACTACCTGGCCGGCACCGAAGCAGGTGAGCAGCAGCATGCCGGCCAGGGGCCGGCCGGTCTGGGCCATCCAGCCCAGCAGAACCGCCAGCACCGGGGTGGTGCAGGGCGTGGCCGCGAGACCGAAGGCCAGACCGGCGGCCAGGGGGGCCAGGGGTGCGGGCACCCGCTGGCGCCAGCGCTCCGGATCCGGTCCGGCAGGCAGGGGCAGCCGCAGCAGCCCCAGCAGGTTCAGCCCCATGGCCAGGGCCAGCATCGCCACCAGGGTGGGGATCAATCCTGGAATCTGGCCGTAGAGCCTGCCGAGCAGTCCGCTGGCCAGTCCCAGCAGCACCAGGGCTCCCACGATGCCGCCGGCAAAGCAGAGGCTGCGCAGCCAGGGGGTTGTCGCTGGGCTCGCTGTACTGCTGGCGCCAGGATCACCGCCGGCCTCAGCAGTTCCAAAGCCAGCCAGGTAGGCCAGGGTCACAGGCAGCAGCGACAGCGAGCAGGGTCCCAGGCTGGTGAGCAGCCCGCCGCCGAAGACCAACGCCAGCGTGCCTGGACCTGGGGCGCTCAGCGAGCGTTGCAGCAGGGCCTCGCTCTGCCGGGCCAGATCGCCGACGATCGGGGACCAGTCGGAGAATGCCAACCCGATTGTGCTCATGGTCACACCCTATCGGGGAGACGCGGGCTGGCGGCGGCGGCTGACGCGGCTGATCGCCACCAGTCCTCCGGATTCCAGGGCGCAGCGAATCAGCAGGCCGCAGATCAGCAGGCTGGCCATCAGCGAGTTGCCGCCATAGCTGATCATCGGCAGCGGCAGCCCGGTGGTTGGCATGGCGCCACTGGCCACGGCGATGTTGAGGATCGACTGGCCTACCAGCAGGGTGGTGCAGCCCATGGCCACCAGCCGCTGCTGATTGCTGCGGCAGCTCAGGGCAACCCGCAGCCCCACGAACCCGAACAGCAGCAGGAACAGCAGCAGCACCGCTGATCCCACGAAGCCGAACTCCTCGGCGAACACCGCGAAGATGAAATCGGTGCTCTGGATCGGCAGATACTGCAATTTCTGGGTGGAGAGCCCGAAGCCTTCGCCGAATACGCCTCCAGAGCCGATGGCCAGCAGGCTCTGCACCAGCTGGTAGCCATCCCCCTGGGCATCACGCCAGGGATCGAGGAACGACACAACCCGCAGGCGCTGGTAGGTGTTGAGCGAGATGCTCGTCACTCCCAGCAGGCCTCCGGCGGTGGCGGCCCCCAGCAGCAGAGGCAGCCCCAGGCCCGCGGCCAGAGCCATCAGCCAGAGCAGCAGTCCGGTGAGGGCGGCGGTGCTGAGGTTGGGCTGCTTGAGGATCATCAGGATCAAACCCCCGAACACGCCCAGCCAGAGCAGTTTCTGGTCGAGGCCGATGCGACGCCAGTGGGCGAACAGGGCGGCTCCCTGCAGCACCACGAAGGGTTTCACCAGCTCAGAGGGCTGCAGCTGCAATGGCCCCAGCACCAGCCAACGGCTGGCCCCGTTCACCGTGCTGCCCACCACCAGGGTGGCAGCCACCAGCAGGCAGCCCACGAGCAGCGCCAGGGGCGCCAGGTGCAGCCAGCGGCGGAGGGGGATGCGCACGCCGAGCAGCAGCAGGCCCCAGCTCGCCACCATCCAGATCAGCTGGCGCTTCAGGTAGAAGGCCCCGTCGCCCATCTCCCGTTCTGCCACCCACCAGCTGGCGGAGGCGAGCACCAGCAGCCCGAGCACGCACCACAGGGCCACCATGCCGAGCAGCAGCCGGGCTTCGGTGGGCCAGGCTTCCCAGGGCCAGGGCAGCAGGCCCCGCAGCGACGCGGCAATCCCGCCTTCCCTCGACGCCCTTGGGCGGGTCGTCCGATCCGAGGGGCGTCGGTCCGAGCGGCGTCGGTCCGTGGGGCGTAGAACAGTGATGCTCAAGGTGCCTTGGCCCCGGGGGCAGGAAGGGATCCCCATTGAGCCGCGCCAGGGGTGGGCTTGTCGAGTCCCGCGCTTGAAGGCCGGCTGCGGTCTCGACAGCAAAAAGCCCGGCCATGGACCGACCGGGCGAAGGACAGTGAATGAAGTAGTGATGAGGGGGGCTGATTCAGTCAGGGATGCATCAGATCAGCTGCCCATTGATTCAGTTGCCCACGTTCACCTGAGGTCGTCCAGTGACCAGTTCCACCTTCAGGATCTTTCCACCTTGCTTCATGATCCGCTGCTGTTCAGCGAACCAGCTCTCGTAGGGAACCCACTTGGTGAAGAAGGTATTCTGCAATTCCCGCTGAGTCCGGGTTTTCTCCGGTGAGGGAATGCAGGCTGTGATCTTGAACAGACGCATGGCAAGGATCCGAGGGTTGGGCTGAAGGCCGGATCAGTTGCCCAGGCCTGAGCAGATGTAGTCGAAATAAACCGCCATTTCACGGCCGGCGTCAGGTCCCACCAGGGAGGCGGTGACTTCCTTCATGGCCTGGATCGACTGCACCGTTGCACCGATGGGCACACCCAGGGAGTTGTAGGTTTCCTTGAGGCCGTTCAGCACGCGCTCGTCGAGGATCGAGGTGTCACCAGCGAGCATGGCGTAGGTGGCGTAGCGCAGGTAGTAGTCGAGGTCGCGGATGCAGGCGGCGTACCGGCGCGTGGTGTACATGTTGCCGCCAGGACGGGTGATGTCCGAATACAGCAGCGACTTGGCCACGGCTTCCTTGATGATGGCCGAGGCATTGGCGCTGATGGAGGCGGCAGCTCGAACCCGAAGCTCACCGCTGGCGAAGTACTGCTCAAGTCGGCCCATGGCGGAGCCGTCAAGATACAGCCCCTGAACGTCGGCCTGGTTGATGACGTTGGTGATGGCGTCTTGCATGAATCCTGCAGTGGGGGCGGTTGGGATGGGTGAAGAGCGACCTCAGGAGAGGGCGCCGACGATGTAGTCGAAGTAGAAACCGGCTTCTTCAGCGTCGGCACCGGTGAGCAGACCCAGGGCGGCGTTCTTCATTTCCCGGACCGCCTCGGCCATGGCATCCAGGGGAGTGCCCAGGGCGCGATACATCTCTTTGGCCCCGATCACGCCGATCTCTTCGATGGGCGTGACGTCGCCCGCCACTACGCCATAGGTCACCAGGCGCAGGTAGTAGTCCATGTCGCGCAGGCAGGTGGCGGTCATCTCCTCGCCGTAGGCGTTACCGCCGGGGGAGATCACGTCGGGACGTCGTTGGAACAGTGCGGCGCCGGCGCTCTTGACGATGCGCTCACGGCTCTCGCTGAGCACCTGGGCGACGCGGACCCGGCGCTGGCCAGCGGTCACGAAGGACTTGATCTGGTCGAGTTCGCCAGGGCTGAGATAGCGGGCTTCGGCGTCCGCGTTGATGATCGAGTTGGAGACGATGCTCATGCAGTTCTGCCTCGAAACAAGCGGTCGCCTTGACGGAGACCGGTATCCGGTGAGTGTTTGGGTGTGACCGACGGCGTCGATCGCCCAAGCATTCTGCGCCAGCGCCCGGACCCTCCCTCTTGGCCGGTAACAGTTCTTCACGGCGGCAGGTTTCGCTAGATCCCTTGCGGCACAGGCAGTCTGGGCTGTGCTGTTCATAGCCGCAACGGTTCACGGAAGTTAACCGCTGGGTGCTTTTGATTGCGACAGATTGCTATGCAATCTGGCTACAAAAATAACGCCCGCCGGGTAGCGGGCGTCAGTGTGTCATGGGTTGGAGCTGAGTCGCCTGGTCAGGGACAGAAGCGTCAGATCGCTCCCTTCGGGGAGGGCGTCAGGCCGGCGTTGCCGCCATAGAGGGCTGCTGTGCGATTCACCGTGACCAGGGGCACGCCATCGCTGGTGGCCAGGCCGCGCACGTAGGGCACTGTGTCCTGGCCGAAGGCGGAGGCATAGTCGACGCTGCTGAGCAGATCCTCGATCGCTGCGAGTAGCCCCCGGCTGGTGCGCAGGGCCAGGAAGCGACTGGATTCAGCCGGCTGGGCGGCCCTTCCCAGCAGGGCGAGATGGGCCGCGGCGGCGGCGCGCAGGGGGGCCAGGCGGTTGAGCCGTTGCTGGAACAGATCACCGGAAGCCACCACGGCCACGAATTCGGACACCGTGAGTTGCCCGTTTCGGAACTGCGACTCACTGTCGCTGAGCCGCTCGGCCGCCAGCGGCACCCGGTTGAGCAATTGCCGGTAGACCGCCTCGATGGCCGTTTGAATGTCGGACTCGCTGGTGGTGCGGCCCACCCGGATCGCCTGGCCGAGGCTCTGGCGTCGTGCGAAGCCCTGGGGCCGTCCAGTCTGCAGCGCCTGAGCCATGGCCGCTCCGGGCTGCCGCGCCGGGGTGGCAGCCAGGTTGGTGCTCAGCGCTTTCGTCCAGCCGCCGGCGGCGAGAGAGGGCGCGGTTGCCGGCTGGAATCCGTTGCCTCCAGGGGTTTTCCAGAACCCCGTGGTATCTCCGGCCTGCCAGCGGCGGCTGGGCAGCGGGCTGGTGCGGATGCTGCCGGGACCGCCCCTGCCGGTGGAGCTCGGGGCTGGGCTGGTTTGCCCGCCGGCGACCTTGGCGGTCCACACCCCACGCACCACCGTGCGCCGATCGGGCAGGTTGCGGGGGGTGATGTCGGCGGTGGTGCGCAGGGTCTGATCGGCCTGGGCCTCAGGACGCTGACGGGGCCGCGGATCGATGAACCGGCTGGGGTCGAAGCCCCGGTTCAGGGCCGGCACCTGGCGGGCGTTGCGATCCGCCGGGGTGACGAAGCGCTCGAAGGGAACCGTGTCCTCGCCGAAGCAGTCGTTGTATTCCCGGCTGTTCAGCATGCGGTCGACCACGCCGTAGAAGCCCTTGCGGGCGGCGGTGTCGAAGTAGGCGTCGATCTCCCAGCGGCCGAAGGTGGGCCGGCCCAGCAGGCGCCGGTGCATCACCTCGATGGCCTTGGTGACATAGAGGCCGCTCCAGTAGCGCCGGCGGAAGGCCTTGCTGCGCGCCACCTGGCGCACGAATTCCCGCAGGCTGATGTCGCCGTTTTCGAGCTTGATCTCCTCCACCTTGTTGCGCTCGCCGGCATAGCCGGCGGTGCCCAGCACCTGCACGTACACCCCATTGATCACGGCCTGGGTGCTGCTCTCGGTGTTACGCACGCTCGGCTGGCCGCCGCGCCGGGGCACGGAACTGCCACCGGTGGCGATCTGGCGCAGGCGCACCACCCGGGGACCCACCTTGCGGGGGGTGGCCTGGCGGAACTGGGGGCTGTCCATCTGGCCGGGCTGGCCCAGTCCGTTGCCGATCAGGATGCGCCGGGTGTCGTAGCTGAACGGGGCCGGGCGGGTGGCCACCATCGCCGTGGCGGAGGGGAAGATGGCGCCGTAGGTGAGACCCAGCGGGTCGTTGCTGCCGCCGTAGACGTG
>JAWOBH010000191.1:0-8815 GCA_046498125.1 Prochlorococcaceae cyanobacterium
TGTACACCCAGGAGAAGCGGGGCTTCAGTGAGGCCCGCCTCAAGCAGGGGGACAGCACCCTGGCCCTGCTGGCCATCTCCGACACCACCACCGCCCCCGAGGCCCGCGAGAAGTTCAGCGCCAGCAGCGAGCGCATCCAGGGGTGGCCGCTGGTGGAGCAGGGCCCCCAGGCCAGCGCCCTGCTGGTGGCCGAGCGCTTTCAGGTGAAGGTGATCGGCCAGGGAACCGGGCTGGATCCGGCCCAGCGCCATGAGCTCCTCGACGCCTTCGACCTGAAGGGGCTGGCGGCGCTGCAGGCACCCGCCCTGCCGGCCCGGCAGGGTGAGCGCAGCCGCGCCCTCCAACCCGCCGCGGAGGCCGCATGAGCGCCACGGTTCTCGAGCGCCTGGAGCGCCTGCCCCGCCGCAACCTCACCGTGCTGGCCCTCAAGGGCATCGGCACCCTGGTGCCGGGCGGCTGGCAGAACATCACCTCCGCCGACGCCCTGATCGCCGAGGTGATGGGCACGGATGATCCCAAGCTGATTGCTCAGGTGCGCGCCCGGGCCGACGTGCTCAGCCGCGCCCGCAAGGAGGGCTACGGGCGGGCCCTGAGCCTCTACGACGCCGTGAACCGCTCCCAGCGGGCGGGCGGCGGGCTGCGCTTGCTGGCCAATGTGGGCGGCGCCGTGCCGCTGCTGCGGCGGGTGGCCGATCTCACCCCCACCAGCGACACGCTGCAGGCGGCCGATCTCGGCCTGAAGGTGGCCGCCGAGCTGTTGGCCTTCACCCAGGTGAACGGCCTGCCGGGGGACAGCTTCGGCGACTTCGCCGCCGCCCTGGCGGATTACGGCAGCGAGGCCCGGGTGCGGATGGCGGCGCTGGTGTGCTTCGACGCCCTGCTGCCCCTGGGCGATCAGGCCCTGGCGCGGCTCGATGACCTGCTGGGCACAGTGGGCCAGAAGGACCTGCGCCAGCTGCCGGCCTACGCCGGCATGGCGTCCCTGATTCCCGGCCGGGGGGAGGCGGCCCATCTCAGCTTCATCCGCCGCGGTGTGGACACCTGGCTGGGCTGGGCCGGTGGCTTTGTGAGCACCCTCGGCCTCAGCGGCCAGAAGGCGGTGCAGGCCCTGGAAACCACCCTCGGCCCCTGGCAGGGGCGCTTCGATCAGATGGCCACCTTCCTCGACGTGTTCACCGACACCTACCGCCACACCGGCACCCAGGCCGTGGCCCGTCGGCTGGTGCAGCGGGCGGCCGCTGAGATCTGAGTTCACCACCCGCTGAGCCCCCTTGCCGATGCCACCGCTCACCCTGCGCGCCAAGGTCTCCGTGATCGCCGTGGCGCTGGCGTTCGTGGGGGTGTTTGCGCTCGCCTGGCAGCTGCGCCGCCAGCACCAGCAGCGCGCGCTGGCGGCCTGCCGGGAGCTGCGCAGCGAGATCGGCGACCTCAAGACCAATGCCTTCGACCCACGCCTGGAGGAGATGCGCACCATGCGCCTCAATCCCTCCCAGGCCGAAACCCTGCGCAACGCCGACCCCGACGCCTATGCCCGCTACGCCGCCACCTATGGCCAGGTGGTGGAACAGGTGGCCCAGGTGGCGGACCAGCTGGGCGAGAAGGTGGATGCGTTCCAGCGCCAGGGCTGCGTGGATCTGGGGCCGACGTTCTGAGGGTTCAGTCGAATCCCAGCAGGTCGAAGATCTCCCGGTCCTTGAGCGATTCAGCGTCCAGCGGGGTCACGTTCTCCAGCATCGCCTGGGCCAGTTTGAGGTATTCCTTCTGCACAGCCTCCACTTCGGGGGTGGGCTCCATCTCGAAGATGGTGCATTTCTTCAGCCGTGAACGCCGGATCGCATCCACCGTGGGGAAGTGGGCCATGGTCTTCATGCCCACCCGTTCGTTGAAACGGTCGATCTGGTCGGTGTCTTCCGAGCGGTTGGCCACCACGCCGCCGAGGCGCACCTTGTAGTTCTTCGCCTTGGCCTGGATCGCGGCGATGATGCGGTTCATCGCGAAGATCGAGTCGAAGTCGTTGGCGGTGACGATCAGGCAGTAGTTGGCATGTTGCAGCGGGGCCGCGAAACCGCCGCACACCACATCCCCCAGCACATCAAAGATCACCACGTCGGTGTCCTCGAGCAGGTGGTGTTCCTTGAGCAGCTTCACCGTCTGGCCGGTGACATAGCCGCCGCAGCCGGTGCCGGCCGGTGGGCCTCCGGACTCCACGCACATCACGCCGTTGTAGCCCTCGAACACGAAGTCTTCAGGCCGCAGCTCTTCGGTGTGGAAGTCCACGGTTTCGAGGATGTCGATCACGGTGGGCACCATCTGCTTGGTGAGCGTGAAGGTGCTGTCGTGCTTGGGGTCACAGCCGATCTGCAGCACCCGCTTGCCGAGCTTGGAGAAGGCTGCCGAGAGGTTGGAGGAGGTGGTGGATTTGCCGATGCCCCCCTTGCCGTAGACGGCGATCACCAGGGCCCCCTCCTCGATCTGCAGAGACGGATCCTGGTGCACCTGCACGCTGCCGTCGCCGTCCTGGTGGCCAGAGGAGGAATGAGGGGGCGCCGCTGCCGGGCTCGCCGGAGAATGAAGCGTGGTGGTCATGGATGAGAAACCTGCAGATCCAGCCGCCGATCCAGTCCAGGGTCGGGCCGCGTGCTTCCATCCAAGGCCCTGGGATCACCATCCTCCGGAGGGCCGTGCAATCCGAAACATCGTGGTTGCCGAGGTGGTCGAATCCCCACACATCCGGCTGCGGCGCTGAGCAGAAACACCCATCCTGTTGTGCTGGTCAACGGCTGAAGTGGGCCTTGGCCTCATAGAGGGTTTCGCCATCGATGCAGGCCAGGCCGCGCTCCCGGGCGAAGCTTTCGGTGTTCCGCCTCACCTTGCCGCGCACGAAGAAGGGAATGCGGGCCAGTTCCGCCTCGCCATCGGCCGTCCAGCGCAGTTCGCCATTGCCCGGAGTGGCGGCTGCCTCGGCCGGTGGTTCAGCGGTTGTTGCAGCTGATGGGCTTGAGGGGACTGGTGGGGCGGCCTCGGCGAGATGGCTGCGATGGCCCTCCACGAATTCGAAATCGTGGCGGAACATGCCGATCAGGTGCTCCTCCAGACCCATCATCAGTGGGTGCACCCAGGTGTCGAAGATCACGTTGGCGCCCTCCCAGCCCATCTGGGGGCTGTAACGGGCCGGCACGTCCTGCACGTGCAGCGGTGAGCTGATCACGGCGCAGGGGATGCCCAGCCGCTTGGCGCTGTGGCGCTCCATCTGGGTGCCCAGCACCAGCTCCGGGGCCGCCTCCGCCATCGCCGCTTCCACGGCCAGGTAGTCGTCGCTGATCAGGGCCTCGAGGCCCAGCTCCGCCGCCGCCGCCCGCACCTCGCGGGCCTGCTCGCGGCTGTAGCTGCCCAGCCCCACCACCTGGAATCCCAGCTCACGGCTGGCGATGCGGGCGGCGGCCACGGCGTGGGTGGCGTCGCCGAAGATGAACACCCGCTTGCCGGTGAGGTAGGTGGAATCCACGGAGCGCGAATACCAGGGCAGGCGGGAGCGCCGCTCGGCCTCACACACCCCATCGGCGCCGGCCACCAGATCGGCCGGCAGCTCTATCCCCAGCACGCCGTGCAGCTCCCGCAGGAACGCCGTGGTGGCGCCGATGCCGATGGGCACCGTGCGCACCGTGGGCATTCCGAAGCTGCGCTCCAGCCAGCTGCACACCGGCCCCGCCAGCTCCGGATAGAGGCAGAGGTTGGCATCGGCGCCCGGGAGGCGCAGCAGATCGGCGGGGCGCGCCCCCAGGGGGGCCACCACGTTCACATCAATGCCGCGGTCGGCCAGCAGGGCCGTGATCTCGCGCACGTCGTCGCGGCAACGGAAGCCCAGCAACGACGGGCCCAGCAGGTTCACCCGCGGCCGGCGGCCCTGCTGGCGCCAGCGGCTGGGATCCGGCTTCGGGCTTCCCGGCGGGGGCACCTGGGCTTTGAGCAGAACCCGCACCAGCTGGTAGAGGGTTTCGGCGGCCCCCCAGTTCTCCTTCTTGGAGTAGGCGGGCAGCTCCAGGCTCACCACCGGCACGCCGCCCAGGTCCATGCCTCCGGCCAGGGCGCCGGGCTGGTCCTGGATCAGCTCGGCGGTGCAGCTCTCGCCCACCAGCAGGGCCTCGGGCGCGAACCGCTCCACCGCCTCGGCGATCGTGCGCGTCACCAGCTCGGCGGTGTCGCCGCCCAGGTCGCGGGCCTGGAAGGTGGTGTAGGTGACGGGGGGACGGCGATCGCGCCGCTCGATCATCGTGAACAGCAGGTCGGCGTAGGTGTCGCCCTGGGGGGCATGCAGCACGTAGTGCACCCCCTCCATGGAGGTGGCGACGCGCATGGCGCCCACGTGGGGCGGGCCTTCGTAGGTCCAGAGGGTGAGTTCCATCGGGCGAGCGGGCGATTCAGGCGAAAGGGCTGTTGAGGCAGATCAGCCGTTCAGGCGAAGCTGAGGGCGGCGCGGCGGCGCAGGGAACGGGCGAACAGCTCGGCCAGATCACCGGCCTGGTCGCAGCCGTGGATCGGGCTGAACACCAGTTCGATCGACCACTTGGTGGCGATGCCCTCGGCTTCCAGGGGATTGGCCAGGCCCAGGCCGCACACCACCAGGTCCGGCCGTGAGGCGCGCACCCTCTCCAGCTGGTTGTCCAGGTGCTGGCCCTCGCTCAGCTGGGTGCCGGCGGGCAACAGCGCCAGCTCCTCGGCCATCAGCTTGCGATCGAGATAGGGGGTGCCCACCTCCACCAGCTCCATGCCGCACTCGCGGCTCAGGAAGCGGGCGAGGGGAATCTCCAGCTGGGAATCGGGCAGCAGGAACAGCCGTTTGCCCGCCAGCACCTCCCGGTGCGGCGCGATCGCCTGCCGTCCCCGCTCCACCAGGGGATCGAGCACCGCGGCGACCTGGGCCGGGGCGATGCCGAAGGCCTGGGCCGCCGCCGCCATCCAGGCCCGGCTGCCCTCCACGCCGAACGGGTAGGGGGCGGCGATCAGCTCGGCGCCCCGGTCCGCCAGCGCCCGGGCGCTGGCGGAGAGGAACGGCTGGGCCAGCAGCACCCGGGTGCCGGGGCCCACCGGCGGCAGCTCGGTGGAGCGCCGCGGCGGCAGGCTGCGCACCCTGGGGATGCCCAGGCGCTCGAACAGGGCGATCAGCCGCTCTTCCACCCCATCGGCCAGGGTGCCCACCAGCAACAGCTGCTCCACCGGCGCGGCGGCGTCCACGGGCGGCAGCAGCGGCACCATCGCCAGCAGGGCGCCGTCTTCGCCCTGGGTGAAGGTGGTTTCGATGCCGCTGCCGGAGTAGTTGAGCACCCGCACGCGGCCGCTGTGCTGCTGCTGCAGGCGCTCGGCCGCCTTGGCCAGATCGAGCTTGATCACCTCACTGGGGCAGCTGCCCACCAGAAACAGGGTGCGGATCTCGGGCCGCCGCTCCAGCAGCCGGGCCACCAGCCGGTCGAGTTCCTCGTTGGCGTCGGCCAGGCCGGCCAGGTCGCGCTCCCCCAGGATCGCCGTGCCGAAGCGGGGTTCGGCGAAGATCATCACGCCGGCGGCGCTCTGGATCAGGTGGGCGCAGGTGCGGGAGCCCACCACCAGAAAGAAGGCGTCGGGCATGCGCCGGTGCAGCCACACGATCGAGGTGAGGCCGCAGAACACCTCCCGCTGGCCGTTTTCCTTGAGCACTGGCTGCTCCTGCAGCGTCGCCCCAGATCTGCCCATGGTGTGCCCGTGTCGCTGCCGTTGACGCCTTCAGCGTGGAGCTCGCGAGCCCATCGCGGAGCCCTGGCGCTGCAAAATCTTTGGGATCAGCGGGTCAACCCGCTCTCCTGCCGCAGATCCAGGGTGCAGAGTCCGGGCTCGAGGGGCCGCCAGGGCTCTGGGAGCGGCGATTTGATCTGGCTGGGATCCTGGGCCTGCCATCCCGATTCCGTGGTTTCAAGCCGCCACTGGGCCAGGACCGGCCCCGGCCTCTCTTCGGCGGATGCCTCAGGGCCGAGCAGCTGCAGCACCAGGGGCTGGTGGGGTTCGATGCCGGGATGCAGGCAGGGGTAGAGGCGGTGCTGGCGGTAGCGCACCGCCAGCGGGCCATCGGCCAGGGGCAGGGGCCGGCCGTTGAGCAGCAGCCGATGCCGGCGGCGGAAGGCGGCGCTGGTCTGCACCTCGAAGCGCTGCAGGGAGGCATCCACGAAGCGGCTGGTGAAGCCCCCCTCCCGCGGCGTGTCGCAGATCAGGGGCCAGGGTTCCAGGGCCGGCAGCAGGCTCAGCCGCTCCCCGGGATCCTCTCCCTGCCACTGCAGCAGCGCCGGGAAGCGCCAGCGCCAGATCGCCCGGAACGGCTCCGCTGCCAGGGACAGGCCGGCCTCCTCGAGATCGGCGCGCACCAGCTCCAGGTCGTGCCAGAGGGCCGAGGGCAGGAGCAGGCGGTCGTGCAGGGCCGCCCCCCAGGGGCGCAGCCGGGCGGGGCGCCGTTCGGGGCTGAGCAGCATCGCCGCCAGCGACGACCAGAGCAGGGCGATGGCCGCCGTCCAGTCGGGATCGGGCAGCGTTTCCAGGGCCCGGAACTCGATCAGCCCCAGGCAGCCGGCCGGTGTGCCCGGATTCCAGAACTTGTCGAGGCTGATCTCGCAGCGGTGGTTGTTGCCGGACCGGTCGGCGTGCAGGTGGCGCAGGGTCTCGCCGATCAGCTGGCGCTGGTCGCCGCTGCTGAGCCTCTCCAGGAAGCGGTAGGCCAGCTCCAGATCGAACAGGCTGCCCAGGGCCTCATCCGGCCGCGGCGCCTGGGAGGCCGGACCGACACCGGCTCCGCAGAACAGGTAGCCGAGGCTGGGATGGTGCTGGAAGTAGCGCAGCACCCCCACCAGCCAGGCCGGTCGGCTGAAGAAGGGGTGCCGCTCCAGGCTGGGACCGCCCCAGAGCAGGTGGTTGCCGCCACCGGTGCCCTCCTGGCCGCCGTTGCCCCTGGCCTTCCAGCTGCGCAGACCCACCTCCGCCGCCGCCGCATCGAGCAGTCGGATCCAGTGGCGGTAGTCGCTCCAGCCGGCGCACACGGGCAGGTTGATCTCCAGCACCCCCGGATCGGCGGCCAGGCCCAGCACCTGCCAGCCGTCGGCCGCATCCACCGGCAGCAGGCCGCTGAACTCCGGCGGCGCCAGGGGTATGTCCGTGGCCGGGGGCTGGGCCAGGCCGCTGATGGCCTGCAGCAGGTCCTCGGTGGGGCGACGCTCCAGGGGCGGCAGAAACAGGCCCCAGCGGTCTGCATCGATCTCCAGGGTGAGCAGCTGGCAGGGCACGGTGGCGGGGAAGTGCTCCAGCGGCAGCCGCAGTCCCGCCGGTCCCGGCGCCAGCGTCAGCTGACGCTGCTGGCGGGGCAACGGCCAGGGGCTGCTGTGCCAGCGCTCCTGCTCCCAGGTGAGCGGCACGGCCCACACCCAGCGCTGGGGATCGAGGGGATCCCGCAATCGCCGCTGCCGCAGACGCACCCCCAGCACCTCGCCGAGCCGTTTCAGCCAGGCCTTGGCATCCGCCGCGGCCAGGGGCTGGCCCTGGCCCTCGGGCACGGGCCAGGGGGCGATCGGGCGGCCGTCGAGGCCGGTGACCAGGCGCAGCGCCCAGCGGGGATTCACCTCGCCCTCGTAACGCTTGCCGCTGCAATAGATCAGGGTGCTGCCGGGCCAGGTGCGGCGACGGATCGCCCGGGCCATGGCCCGGGCGATGGGCAATTTGGTGGGACCGTCAGCCGCCACGCTCCACTCCGCTCCCTCCGGCTCCAGCGGCACGTAGGTGGGCTCACCGCCGAGGGTGAGGTCGATGCCCGCCTGCCGCAGCCGGCCCTCGGCCCGGGCGGCAGCCCGCTCCATCCAGTCCTGTTCCATCGCCGCCCTGCACTCCGGGGTGTGGACCCTCGCGTTTGCGGCCATGCTGCCTGGCGATGGTTGGTTTAATACGCCGGAGTTCCGCAGCTGCGGAACCGGATCGTTTGGTCCCCTCGCTTCTGGATGGCCCCTCCCCCCTGGCGACGGCGCCGTCCCCCATCCAGCCGCAGCAACCGTGCCTGGCGGGCGCCTGTGGCCCTGGCGGTGGTGGTGAACCTGGCGGCGTTGGGCTACCGCCTCACCGAGGGCTGGGACTGGGGCGATTGCTACTGGATGGTGGCGATCACCCTGAGCACCATCGGCTATGGCGAGGTGCACCCGCTCTCGGCCTCGGGCCGGCTGGTCACCGCCCTGCTGATCCTGGGAGGGCTGGTGGTGGTGCAGATCGCCATCCAGGGGGTGCTGGGGCTGAGTGAATCGGGGTATTTCCGGCGCCTGCGGGAGCGCCGTTTCCGTCGCTGGTTGAGGACCATGCAAGATCACGTGATTCTCTGCGGCTACGGCCGCATCGGCCAGGAGATCGCCCAGCAGGTGACCCGTGAGGGGGTGGAGCTGGTGGTGGTGGAGACCGATCCGGAGCGCCGCGAGGCCGCCGAGCAGGAGGGGCTGGCCGTGTTGGTGGCCGATGCCACCCTCGATGAAACCCTGGTGGAGGCGGGCATCCACCGCTGCCGCTCGCTGGTGGTGGCCCTCTCCAGCAACGCCGCCAATCTCTACGTGGTGCTCAGCGCCCGGGGCCTGGCCCCGCGCTGCCGGCTGATCGCCCGCTCCGACAGCAGCGAGGCGGAGCGCAAGCTGCGGCTGGCGGGGGCCGATGAGGTGGTGAGCCCCTATGTGAGCGGAGGCCGCATGATGGCGGCCACCGCCCTGCGGCCCCTGGCGGTGAGCTTCATGGACCTGCTGGCAGGCAGCGACTGTGAGGTGGAGGAGTTTCT
>JAWOBH010000211.1:0-10396 GCA_046498125.1 Prochlorococcaceae cyanobacterium
TGCCCGTCGATGCCTGCCGTCAGACGGCCAGCGTTGCGCTCTGTCACCCGCCGCACGCTCACCAGCGTGTTCGCGCGGGAACGGAGCGTCAGCTTCTGCAGATTCCGGACCCGCTTGAGGTCCCCTGCCTGCGATGCCGTGAAGATCCTGTGCCGCAGATGCGCCAGCAGAGCGAGCAGCCGATCGCCGCCTACAACGTGAGCGGCGAATACGCCATGGTGAAGGCCGCAGCCGAACGGGGCTGGATCGACGAGAAGGCGGTGGTGCTGGAAACCCTGCTCTGCTTCAAGCGTGCCGGCGCGGATCTGATCCTCAGCTACCACGCCTGCGACGCGGCCCGATGGCTCCGGGAGGGCTGATGGCCGGCGATTCCCTGCCGCCGGTTCCCCACCGCCTCGGCCACGTGGCCCTGCGGGTGCAGGACATCGAGAGGGCCAAAGCCTTCTATCAGGCCCTCGGCCTGCGGCTCACCTGGGATGCGACCGACTGGGCCTACCTGCAATGGCCCGGCGATGGTGCCGGCATTGCCCTGCTCAGCGCCGACTACACCGCCGCGGGCCCCCACTTCGCCCTGCATTTCCGCCACCGGGCGGAGGTGGCTAGGGCCCGCGATCAGCTGCTGGCCACCGGCCACCGCTGCGGTCCGGTGCACGACCACCGCGACGGCACGGCCAGCTGCTACCTCCAGGATCCGGAGGGCAACTGGCTCGAACTGCTCTATGAGCCCACCGCCGGCATCCCCAGCAACGTGCCGGGTCAGGCGGCGATCCCCCCGCCGGCGTCGTGACTCCGGCCGCGATCGAGCAGGAGACCCTTGAGCTGCTGGAGTGGCCGCGGCTGGCGTCCCACCTGGCCAGCTTCGCCGGCACCGCCGCCGGGGAACGCCACTGCCGCAGCCTGCCCCTGCCTGCTTCGCTGCCGGTGAGCCGCAGCCTGCTGGCGGAAACCAGCGAGCTGCTGGCCCTCGATGGCCTGATCGAGGGCGGGCTCAGCCTGCAGGGGGTGGCGGACATCGGGGCCTGCGTGGAGCTCTGCGCCAAGGGCGGGGTGGCCGGCGGCGAAGCCCTGCTGGAGCTGGCCACCACCCTGGCGGCGGCGCGGCGGCTGCGCCGCCAGATCGAAGATCCCGCGCTGCGGCCGGTCAGCAGTGCCCTGGCGGCGGAGCTGCGCACCCTGCCGGAGCTTGAGCAGCGGCTGCGCTTCGCCCTGGAGGAGGGGGGCCGTGTGGCCGACCGGGCCAGTGCCCCGCTGGCGGCCCTGCGGCGCCAGCTCCAGGCGGCCCGCGGCGAGCGCCGCGAGCGTCTGCAGGAGCTGCTGCGGCGCTCGGCGGCGCTGCTGCAGGACAACGTGATCGCCGAGCGCAACGGCAGGCCCGTGCTGGCGGTGAAGGCCGGGGCGGCGGCGCAGCTGCCGGGGCAGCTGCATGACAGCTCCGCCTCCGGCCAGACGGTGTTCATCGAGCCCCAGGCGGTGCTGGGACTCGGCAACCGCATCCGCGATCTGGAGGGGCAGGAGCGGGACCTCGAGCAGGCCGTGCTGCGGGAACTCAGCGCCGCGGTGGGCGAGCAGGCCGATGCTCTGGAGGTGCTGCAGCGCACCCTGGTGCGCCTCGATGGGGCCCTGGCCCGGGCGCGCTACGGCGCCTGGCTGGGGGCGGTGCGGCCGGAGCTGGCCGATGCTGCCGATGCCTCCTTCGAACTCCACGATCTGCGCCACCCCCTGCTGCTCTGGCAGCAGAAGCGGGAGGGGGGGCAGGCGGTGGTGCCCGTGAGCGTGAGCGTGGCGCCCCAGCTGCGCGTGGTGGCGATCACCGGCCCCAACACCGGCGGCAAGACCGTGACCCTCAAGAGCCTGGGGCTGGCTGCGCTGATGGCCCGCGCCGGGCTGTTCCTGCCCTGCAGCGGCACCCCGCGGCTGCCCTGGTGCGCCCGGGTGCTGGCCGACATCGGTGATGAGCAGTCGCTGCAGCAGAACCTCTCCACCTTCAGCGGTCACATCCGCCGCATCGCCCGCATCCTCGAGGCGCTCACGTCCCCCGGGCCTGGGGCCGCCGGCGGTGCCTCCCTGGTGCTGCTCGATGAGGTGGGGGCCGGCACCGATCCCGCCGAGGGGGCGGCCCTGGCCACGGCCCTGCTGCAGCACCTGGCGGAGCGGGCGCGGCTCACGGTGGCCACCACCCACTTCGGGGAACTGAAGGCGCTGAAATACGCCGACCCCCGCTTCGAGAACGCCTCGGTGGCCTTCGATGAGGAGACCCTCGCCCCCACCTACCGCCTGCAGTGGGGCATCCCCGGCCGCAGCAACGCCCTGGCCATCGCCCGGCGCCTGGGGCTCGATGACGCCCTGCTGGAGCAGGCTGCCAGCCAGCTCGCGCCCGGCAGGCAGGGCGATGTGAACCAGGTGATCGCCGGTCTCGAACAGCAGCGCCTGCGCCAGCAGGAGGCCGCCGAGGAGGCCGCCGCCCTGCTGGCCCGCACCGAACTGCTCCACGAGGAGCTGCTCTCCCGCTGGCAGCAGCAGCAGCAGCAGAGCGCCGAACTGCAGGAGCAGCGCCGCCAGCAACTGGAGCGCTCCATCCGCCAGGGACAGCACGAGGTGCGCCGGATCATCCGCCGGCTGCGCCAGGGCGACGGTGGTCGTCGCCTGGATCCCTCGGCCCTGGGGGAGACGGCCCGCCAGGCCGGCCAGCGGCTCAAGCGCCTCGAGCAGCAGCACCGCCCCCTCCCGGAGCGGCGCCAGCACGGGGGCTGGATGCCGGCTGTGGGTGACCGGGTGCGGGTGCTCTCCCTGGGCAAGGCCGCTGAGGTGCTGGAGCTGGTGGACGCGGGCCGCGAGCTCACCGTGCGCTGCGGCGTGCTGCGGCTCACCGTGCCCCTGGAGGGCATCGAGGGCCTGCAGGGGGAGAAGCCCTCACCGCCGGAGGTGACGGTGCGGGTGAAGGGCCGCCGGGCTGCGACCGGCCCCGGCCCCCAGGTGCGCACGGAGGGCAACACCGTGGATGTGCGCGGCCTGCGGGTGCATGAGGCGGAGGCGGCGGTGGAGGAGAAGCTGCGGGCGGCCACCGGGCCGGTGTGGGTGATCCACGGCATCGGCACCGGCCGGCTCAAGCGCGGCCTGCGCGCCTGGCTCGACACCCTCCCCTACGTGGAGCGGGTGAGCGACGCTGAGCGCAGCGATGGCGGGGCCGGCTGCAGCGTTGTGTACATCCACTGAGGGTCAGACGCGGCGGGCAGGCACGAGGGGGGTCAGAGCTGGGGAAGCAGGGGCTCCTCAGCCCTGGCGCGCGGGGCCCCCAGGGCCTCGCCGCCGGCATCGAACAGCCGCCAGCCGCCCGGGTCCACCTCCAGATGCACGCTGCTGCCGGCCGTCAGCTGCTCGTCGGGAGCCGCGCGCACCTGCACCAGATGGTCGCCGTCCTCCAGCTGGCAGGTGAGCAGCTGTTCGTTGCCCAGGGCCTCGCTGTGGCACACCGTGGCCCGCAGGTTGCGGTTGGTGGCCGGTGCCAGCCGCAGGTGCTCGGGCCGCAGCCCGCCGGTGAGCCGGTGGCCGCTGCGGCTGGCCATGGCCTCGACCATCGGCCCCTCCACCGGCATGCGCCGGCTGCCCAGCTGCAGCTGGGCAGGGCCGATCACCTCCACGGGCAGCAGGTTCATGGGCGGACTGCCGATGAACTGGGCCACGAACAGGTTGGCCGGCCAGCGGTAGAGCTGCATCGGCGTGCCCAGCTGCTGCAGCCGGCCGGCGTTGAGCACGGCGATGCGGTGGCCCATCGTCATCGCCTCCACCTGGTCGTGGGTCACGTAGAGGGTGGTGGTGCCCAGGCGGCGCTGCAGGTCCACGATCTGGGCCCGGGTGCCGGCCCGCAGCTTGGCGTCGAGGTTGCTGAGCGGTTCATCCATCAGGAACACCGCCGGCTGGCGGGCGATCGCCCTCCCCAGGGCCACCCGCTGCTTCTGACCGCCGGAGAGTTCCTTGGGCAGCCGCTCCAGCAGCGGCTCCAGTTCCAGGGTGGCGGCCACCTCGGCGATGCGGCGCTCGATGCGCTCCTCCCGGGCCGATGGCACCCGCAGGGGCTTGGGCAGCCGCCGGCTGGCCTGATGCAGGCTGTCCTGCACCTGCTGCAGGGCCGTGCGCGGCCGGCTGCGGCGCAATCCGAAGCCGATGTTGCCGGCCACCGAGAGGTGGGGGTAGAGGGCGTAGCTCTGAAACACCATGGCCACGTCCCGCTGGGCCGGACGCAGCCCGCTCACCGGCCGATCCCCCACCACGATCTCGCCGCCGCTCGGTTCCTCCAGTCCGGCCAGCAGCCGCAGCAGGGTGCTCTTGCCGCAGCCCGACGGCCCCACCAGCACCAGGAACTCGCCGTCGGGGATGTGCAGGTTCAGGTCGCGCAGCACCTGCACCGGTTCGCTGCCCCGCCGGGGCGGGTAGGTCTTGCTCACCTGCTGGAAACGAACCTCGGCCAACTTGCGTTCCCAGACAACCGTTGAGGCGCGATCTTAGGTTTGGGCCAATGCAATTCATCGATCAGGCCCGCATCGCCATCAAGGCCGGCCGCGGCGGCGACGGCATCGTGGCCTTCCGCCGCGAGAAATACGTGCCTGCCGGCGGACCCTCCGGTGGCGATGGCGGTCGCGGTGGCGATGTGCTGCTGGTGGCGGACACCAACCTGCAGACCCTGCTCGACTTCAAGTACAAACGCCTGTTCGCGGCCGACGATGGCCGTCGCGGCGGCCCCAACCGCCGCACGGGTGCCAGCGGCCAGCCGCTGCGCATTCCCATGCCCTGCGGCACCGAGGTGCGCGATGCCCGCACCGGCATCCTGCTCGGCGATCTCACCGAGCCCGGGGATGAGCTGCTGGTGGCCCTGGGGGGCCGCGGTGGCCTGGGCAACGCCCACTACCTCAGCAACCGCAACCGGGCACCGGAGAAGGCCACCGAGGGCCGCGACGGGGAGGAGTGGCTGCTGCAGCTGGAACTCAAGCTGCTGGCCGAAGTGGGCATCATCGGGCTGCCCAACGCCGGCAAGAGCACCCTGATCTCGGTGCTCAGCGCCGCCCGCCCCCGCATCGCCGACTATCCCTTCACCACCCTGGTGCCCAACCTGGGCGTGGTGCGTCGGCCCAGCGGCGATGGCACCGTGTTTGCCGATATCCCCGGCCTGATCGCTGGTGCGGCCCAGGGTGCGGGGCTGGGCCACGAGTTCCTGCGCCACATCGAACGCACGCGGCTGCTGATCCACCTGGTGGATGCCTCCTCGCCATCGGTGCTCGAGGACGTGCTGGTGGTGGAGCGGGAGCTGGAGGCCTATGGCCATGGCCTCGCCGACCGACCCAGGATCCTTGTGCTCAACAAGATTGAGCTGCTGGATCAGCCGGAGCTGGAGCGCACGCTGGCCGAACTGGAGGGCCATGGCCAGGGTTGCCAGCAGGGGGTGCCTGTGGAGGCTCTCCCGGTGCTGGCGGTGTCGGCGGCCACCTCGGCCAACCTCAACCGCCTGCTGGCCGCGGTGTGGGAGCAGCTGGGGCTGAGGGACGCCGGGGCCCAGGCCGACATGGCTGTGACCTCAGGGGCGCCTCAGTCGTCGTAAACGCGGCACTCGGGCGCTTCCGGGTTCATGTCGCAGTACACCTCCAGGGGGCTGGGATCGTGCTTGTCCTCGGGATGGTGCTGCTTGTACTCCTCCAGGCCCTTGAGCTCTTCCTCGAGGTGGCGCACCTTGCCTTCGTTGCCGGCGGCGCGGGCGGCCTCGATTTCGCTTTTGTCTTTCTGGATGTGCTCGTCGATCGACTTCATGGCTTGACACCCCTGGGGGGATTGATGCTCGTCCGGCCCCACCATACGGTTGGCATCACAGCCCCACGAGGCTTTTTGGGCAGCTGCTGATCAGGACCATGGCTGGCCCCGATCAGTTCAGCTGATCACTCAGCCAGATCACTCAGCTCTAGCCAGCGCTCCTCACCCGCCCCGATCCGCTCGCTCAGCGCCGCCAGGTCGCGGGTGAGCTGCTCCAGCACGGTGTAATCGCTGCCGCCCGCCGCCAGCAGCGCCTCCAGCTGCCGCCTCTGCTCCTCCCACTGCGGCAGCTCCTGCTCCAGCCGGGTCAGCTCCCGTTGCTCGCCGTAGCTGCGCCGCCGGGCCCTGATGCCGCCCCCGGCCCCTGATGCCGACCCCGGCGCCGCCCCGGCCGCTGCAGGGGGCGCTGGCGCTGGGAGCAGCGTGGCCTGGTCGGCGGCCCGCCGCTGGTCGAGATAGGCGCTGTAGTTGCCCTCGAAGCGCTCCAGCCGGCCGCTGCGAACCACGAACAGCCGGTCCACCGTGCGATCGAGGAAGTAGCGGTCGTGGGACACCACCAGCACGCAGCCGCGGAAGTCCTCCAGGAAGTCCTCCAGCACCGTCAGGGTCTGCACATCGAGGTCGTTGGTGGGCTCATCGAGCAGCAGCACATTCGGCGCCCCGATCAGCAGCCGGCAGAGGTGCAGCCGCCGGCGCTCGCCCCCCGACAGCCGGCTCACCGGCTGGTGCTGCTGGGCCGGCGGAAACAGAAACCGCTCCAGCAGCTGGGAGGCGCTGAGCACGCTGCCCTCGATCTCCACGCTGCTGGCGGCCTCCTGCACCAGATCGATCACCCGCCGCTGGCGCCCGGCGGCGTCGCGGGCGTTCTCGAGCACATGGCTGTGCTGGTCGAAGTAGGCCAGCTTCACGGTGCTGCCCAGCTCCAGCCGGCCGCTGTGGCAGGGGCTTCCCGCCGCCGCTGCAGGGGCGGCGGCGGCCGCGGCGGCGATCAGGTTGAGCAGGCTGCTCTTGCCGCTGCCGTTGGCGCCGATGATCCCCACCCGGTCCTCGGGGCTGAAGTCGTAGCTGAAGTCGCGGATCAGCGGCGCGGCGCCGGCGCTGCGGGCCTCGGGGCTGGGCCAGAGGCTGAGGCCTTCGGCCTCGATCGCCCGCTTGCCCAGTCGCCGGCTGGTGCTGGCCAGGCTCAGCTCACCCCGCTGCTGGCGCCGCGGCAGCTCCCGCAGCGCCTCGATGCGCTGGATCCGCGCCTTCTGCTTGGTGCTGCGGGCCTTGGGCCCCCGCCGCAGCCACTCCAGTTCCCGCCGCAGCACCCCCTTCAGCCGGGCCTCACCGGCGGCGGCGGCGGCCTCCTCCTCGGCCTGGCGGGCCAGGTAGGTGGCGTAGTTACCCACGTAGGTGCGGGCTTCGCCGCGATCCACCGCCACGATCCGTTCGCTCAGCTGGTCGAGCACGTAGCGGTCGTGGGTCACCAGCACCAGGGCCCCTGGGAAGCGGCCCAGGTAGCCCTGCAGCCACTGCACGCCATCGGCGTCGAGGTGGTTGGTGGGCTCATCGAGGAGCAGCACGTCGGGCTCCGCCACCAGGGCGGCCGCCAGGGCCAGGCGCCGCCGGTAGCCACCGGAGAGGTCTCCCACCCGGCGGTGCACGTCCTGCACCCCGAGCCGGTCGAGCACCTCGCGGATCTGCTGCTCCAGGCCCCAGGCCTGGCTCTGGTCCATGCGGGCGCTGAGCTCGGTCAGTTCCGCCAGCAGGGCGCTGTCGTCCTCGCCACGCTGGTGGGCGGCCCCCAGGGCGTCGCTCACGGCTGTGTAGCGAGCGAGCAGATCGCGCTTCTCGCCGCTGCCCGCGAACACCTGCTCCAGCACCGTGCGCTCCGGCTCCAGCCGGGGGTCCTGGCTCACCAGCACGATGCGGGCGCCCGGTGCCGTGCGTCGGCTGCCGGCCCCCGGGGGCTCCTCGCCGGCCAGGATGCGCAGCAGGGTGCTCTTGCCGGCGCCGTTGGGACCGATCAGCCCCAGCCGTTCGCGCTCCTCCACATGCAGGTCGAGGTTCTCGAACAGGGTGCGGATGCCGAAGTCCTTGCGGACTCCCACCAGGCTGATCAGGCTCACGCGGCGGCGCTCTGGCGCTGACCCTCCAGGTAAGCAAACACGCTCTTGTCGCCCACGTCGGCCGCGGCCGGCATCGGGAACTTGCGCAGGCAGAGCAGCACCAGCGCCGCCGCCTCCAGCGCCAGCAACCGGCCCACCAGCTCAGGCGCCAGCAGGCCGCTGAGGTGACCGAGCAGGGCCACCGGCAGCAGCAGGGTCACGCCGATGGCCTCGGGGCGCCGGAAACAGAAGAATTCCTTGAAGCCGATGCCCGCCAGGGCAGCGAACAGCGGACCGATCGACCACAGCCAGCGGCCGTCGGCCGCCAGGGTGGCGGCCATGGCCCCGGGGCCGGCCTGCACAGCGAGGGCCACGAGTCCGGCGCAGCCCAGCAGCCAGAAGGCCTGCAGGGCCCGGTGCAGGGGGCGCAGGTAGATGTGAATCCAGCGCAGGGCCAGGCCCAGCCCGCCGGCCATTGGCAGCAGCCAGGGCCAGAGATGCTCCCCGCCCAGCCAGTGCCACTGGGCCAGCAGGGCCAGCTGGGCCAGGGCCGCCACCAGCAGGCTCAGCCGGTAGCCGAGCACCTCGCGGCGGTCGGCCGCGGTGATCGTGAAGGGGCCGTAGACGCCCTGGTGAACGGGGTCGCCGGCGGCCGGGGCCTGGGCGTCAGCCGCTGGCGTCGGGTTTGGATCCTGCATCGCCTGGCGCGGGGGGAGAGCTCCCCACCAGTGTGGCCAGGGGCGGGCCCGCCGGAACGATGCCGGAGGGGTGCAGGGGGAACAGGGCGCCGAAGTAGTCGCGGCGCCAGGCCTGGGGCCAGCAGCTGTCCGCCACCCCGGGCAGCTGGTGGAAGCGGGAGCGCCAGGCCCACAGGGCCGGCAGCTGCCAGAGAGGCCGCCGGCTGACGCCGAACAGGGGCGCATACACCAGCTCCAGCCGGATCAGGGTGGGGAACAGCTGCACGTCGGCAAGGGAGGGCCGGGGGCCGCTCAGCCAGGCCGTCCCGGCCGTGCCGTCGCCGGTGCTGTCGCTGCCGGGGGCGGCGAGCTGCTCCTCGGCCGCCTCCAGGGTGGCGAACAGGACCGCCTCGGCAGCGTCGTAGGCGGCCTGGGTCCGTGCGAACCCGCAGCGGTACACCCCATCATTGACGCTGTCCTGCAGGCGCCCACGCCAGGCGGCGGTGGCCTGGCTCTGCTCGGGGGGATCGAGGTCGAGGCCAGAGGCGGAGGGCCAACGGTTGAGCAGCTCGATCAGACGGGCGCTCTCGCCCACCACAACCTGCTGCCGGCGGCGGCTGTAAAGCAGCGGCACCGTGGCGCGGGCGCCGGGCGGGGCGCCGCAGCGGCCATAGAGCTCGGCCAGGGTTGCGCAGCCTTCGAAGGGTTCGGCAAAGCGCCAGCGCCCGGCCTTGGGGTCGGGCTCCACCACCACCAGCTCGATGGACTCGGCCAGGGAGCGCAGGCCCCACACCAGCCAGGCCCGGTGGGCCCAGGGGCAGCTGCGGCCCACGATCAGCACGTGGGCCCTGTTGTCAGCGGCATCGCCGGGCACGGCGATGGCCTCCCCGAAGGCGGACGCGGGACGCCGGTAGTTCCCCTCGGCATCGGCCGGCCCCAGGCCGGCCATCAGCTGCAGCCACTGCCACTGCCAGAGGCTGCGGGCGCTGCGCACCAGCCAGGGGGGAGGGAGCACGATGGGGGCCGGCCGGGAGTCGACTCTCGGACACCGGCACCGGAAAATCCAGCCCAGCCGCCCAGCCAGCCCAGCTCTCCAGACCGCCCGATGAAGCGATGACAGCGACGAGGCCCCAGGCGGCGGTTCTGGTGGTGGCCGGCACCCACGGCAACGAGCGCAATGCCCCCTGGTTGCTGGAGCAGTGGCGGCAGCATCCAGAGGGGCTGGCCGATGCCGGCCTGGCGTTGCGGCTGGTGCTCGGCAACCCCAGGGCCCACGCCTGCAACCGCCGCTATTTGGAGCGTGATCTCAACCGCTGCTTCGACTCGGCCCAGCTCGCTGACGCCGGCCTCAGCGGGCCCGACCTCGACCGGGCCCGCGAGCTGCTGGCCCTGCACGGCCCCGAGGGCAGCCAGGCCTGTGCGGTGGCCCTCGATCTGCACAGCACCACCAGCGCCATGGGCAATTCGCTGGTGGTGTATGGGCGCCGGCCCACCGACCTGGCTCTGGCCGCGGCGATCCAGGCCCGGCTGGGGCTGCCGGTGTATCTGCACGAGGCCGATGCCGAGCAGAGCGGCTTTCTGGTGGAGCGCTGGCCCTGCGGGCTGGTGATCGAGGTGGGACCGGTGCCCCAGGGGGTGATCCAGGCCCCGATCTGCCGTCAGACCCAGCTGGCGCTGGAGGCGGCCCTGGCGGCCCTGGCGGAGGCCCGCGCCGGCCGGCTGCGCTTGCCGGAGCAGCTGCTGGTGCACCGGCACCTGGGCAGCCTCGACCTGCCCCGTGCCGGCGGCGGCAGCCCCCTGGCCTGCATTCATCCCCAGCTGCAGCACCACGAC
>JAWOBH010000289.1:0-12525 GCA_046498125.1 Prochlorococcaceae cyanobacterium
ACCGATCTGATGTAATCCTCTACGCGCTCCTTGTCCTCGAGGAAGGGCTTGTCGAACAACGCCGGCAGATCGTTCCTGGCCCTCACTTCGATCGGCACTCCACAGCCGTAGAGGGCAATCTGCTGGCTTGTCGCCAGTTACGAGATCACGGAGAACGTTGGCTCGCTGCAGGCGATCACCAGCCGTTCAACAAAATCGGGAGCCGGGGCTGCAAGGATCTGGGCAATGGGTCCACCCATGGAGTGACCCACGAGATGGGCGTTGTGGATGCCAAGCTTCGCGCACAGCTCGAGCCTGTCCCCGGCCAGCATCTCCAGTCGATCGGTCCCTCGGGAACGCTGCTCTGGCCGCAGCCGCGATTGTCGAAGACGGTGACCCGAAACTCCTTCTCCAGGCGTCTTGTCTCCCACATGCCGTGATCGGCGCTGAGCCCTGAGATCAGCATCACATCGGGCCCGCTGCCGACCTGCTGGTAGTAGAGATCAACCTCTCCGATCCGCGTGTGCGGCATGGTGTCGATGCCTGCCCAGTCTCCAGAGTGTATGGAGGCATGATGGTTCCTGACGACGGCATGAACGATCGCTCCGGGTTGTGCTGATGAGCAGGTCTGCAGAGCCTGAGTCCTGGTCGCGGCGGGTCACCGCCACCAGCAATGCCCTCGATCTCGAGCCGGGGGTGTTCACCTGGAACGATCCCAGGCGGATCGCCGCCTCGCTGAAACGCTCGGCGGAAGCCAGCCAGCGCCGCAAGAGCACCCCCTTTGCGTCGGCGATGGCGATGCTCAACTTCTACATCAACCGAGCCGGACGAAATCTCAGGCCGGAGCGACGGCAGGTGCTGGAGCAGGCAAAGCAGGAACTGCGACGGCTCTTCGGTCGACCCCTCCACAGTGCCTGAATCGTTCGGGGCAGCCCTGACCAGAACGGATTAAGGGGGCGATGATGCCCTTGACAGAGGGCCTGATCATGCTGACCTGCCCACGGCGCCTGCTTGTCTGGTTGGCACGGGACACCTGGCAGCATGCAGCCCGCACCGCTCTGGCTGCAGGTGGATCCCTGGCAGTGGCAAGGTTCCTGGGATTGCCAGAAGCCTACTGGGCACCGATCACGGCGATCGTGGTCACCCAGTCCACGCTCATGGCCTCCTGGATGATCTCCAGACAACGGCTGATCGGAACTGCTCTGGGGGCGATCCTGGGGGCACTGTGCTCAAGACCTCTGGCCCAGGGAGCGCTTGCCTTCACTGCAGTGATCGTTCTGATCGGAGTGATCTGCGGGCGGCTGGGCCTTGATCAGAAGGCCTATCGCTTTGCAGGAATCACCTACGCGATCATCGTGCTGATGAGCCGAAGTCAAGCGGCTTGGGTTGTGGGACTGCATCGCTTTGTGGAGGTCTCCCTGGGCATCACCATCAGCCTGGTGGTCAGTGCCCTCTGGCAGGATGATCAGCACCGTCAGCGGCAAGGATGAAGCCATGGACGGCAGATCCGGATCTCACCCTTCGCTCACCCCCTCGATCTTGTCCTCGATCTCCTGGTAGAGCTCCTGCAGCTGGGCGATGTTCTCGTCGCTGGTCTCCCAGTAGCCGCGGCCGTTGACTTCCAGCAGGGTGCCGACGATGCGGCGGAAGCTGTGGGGGTTGAGGTCCATCAGCCGCTGGCGCATCTCGGGATCGTTGATGAAGGTGTCGTTGGCCTCCTCGTACACGAAGTTGTCCACCGCGCCGCTGGTGGCGCTCCAGCCCAGGGTGAAGTTGAGGCGCTTGGCCACCTCGCGCACGCCCTCGTAGCCGGAATTGAGCATGCCCTCATACCACTTGGGATTGAGCAGCTTGGTGCGTGAATCGAGGCGGATCGTTTCGCTCAGGGAGCGCACCTGGGCGTTGGCGGTTGTGGTATCGGCGATGTAGCTCGCCGGTGCCTTGCCGTCGTCGCGCAGCCCCTGGATCAGCTTGGTGGGGTCGCTGTCGAAGTAATGGCTCACGTCGGTGAGCGAGATCTCGGCGGAATCGAGGTTCTGGAAGGTCACGTCGGCGGTTTTCATCGCCGCCTCGAACACCTCGCGCTTCTGGTTCATCTCGCCGGGGTTGTCGGCGTTGAAGGCAAACGTTTTGCGAGAGAGGTACATCTCCTGCAGCTCGCCCTCCTCCTCCCAGGTGCTGTTCTCCACCGCCAGGTTCACATTGGAGCTGTAGCTGCCGCTGGCGTTGGAGAACACGCGGGTGGCGGCATCGCGCAGGGAGATGCCCTCCTTCTCCGCCTGCTCCTGGGCGTGCTTGCGCACGAAGTTCATCGCCAGCGGCTCATCAGCCTCGGCGGCCATCTTCACGCCCTGGTCGATCAGGGCCATCTGGTTGATGAACAGGTCGCGGAACACGCCGCTGCAGTTCACCACCACATCAATGCGGGGGCGGCCCAGTTCCTCCAGGGAGATCAGCTCCAGCTTGTTCACCCGGCCGAGGGAATCGGGCACGGGCTTGACGCCGATGAACCAGAGGATCTGGGCCAGGGATTCGCCGTAGGTCTTGATGTTGTCGGTGCCCCAGAGCACGCAGGCGATCGTTTCCGGCCAGGCGCCCTGCTCCTGTTTCTGGCGTTCGATCAGCTTGTCCACCACCCCCTTGGCGGCGGCGATGGCGGCGCGGGTGGGGATCGCCTGGGGATCGAGGGCGTGGATGTTCTTGCCGCTGGGCAGCACGCCGGGATTGCGGATCGGGTCGCCGCCGGGACCCGGCAGCACGTATTCGCCGTCGAGGGCCTTGAGCAGGCTCTCCATCTCCTGATCGGCGCACACCTGCTCCAGACAGAACTGCAGGTAGGCGAACAGCTTGTCGAGCTCCGTGGAATCCACGCTCACGAAGCCGGCGCCACAGCAGGCCCGCAGCCAGGGGCTGGGCAGCTTGAAGCCGAAGCGGCCCAGCAGGTCGTAGAGCCAGCCGAAGTTGCGCCGCAGGGTCACGCGCCCGTCGCTGCCGGTGACGCTGCGCACCATGGCGCCCACCGCCGCCCGGCTGGTTTCGGTGATGCGCCGGTTGAGTTCCACATCAACCAGCACGCCCTCGTCGTTGCCCTGGTACACGTCGGCGATGGTGCGGCCCAGGCTCTCGGCCAGCAGAGCGGGCAGGGAGCGGATCCCCTCCTCCTCGCGCTCGAGGGCGGCGATGTTCACCAGGGTGGCGATCGCCTCCTCGGCGGTGGGGGGCTTGCCGATCGTGTGCAGGCCGCAGGGCAGCAGCCGGCTCTCGATCTCCATCAGCTGGCGGTACACCGCGCCGATCACCCCGTCGCGGGCGGCCAAGTCCAGCCCGGCGGCGTCCTGCTCGGGCAGCTGCACGTCCTTGTCGAGGTTGCACTGACGGGCCGTTTCCACCACGGCATTCACGATCTGCACGCCTCTGGAGCCCTCGCGCAGCTGCTGATAGCTGCCCACCAGCTCGCCCAGCTCCTTGAGGCCCTTGTAGAGACCGGCGTTCTCGGCCGGCGGGGTGAGGTAGGAGATCGTTTCGGCATAGCCGCGCCGCTTGGCGATCGTGGCCTCGCTGGGGTTGTTGGCCGCGTAGTAGTAGAGGTTCGGCAGGGCGCCGATGAGCGAGTCGGGGTAGCACGTGTCGCTCATGCCCATCTGCTTGCCGGGCATGAACTCCAGCGAGCCATGGGTGCCGAAGTGCAGCACCGCGTCGGCGCCCCACACCTTCTCCAGATAGGTGTAGTAGGCGGCGAAGCCGTGGTGGGGGCTGGCGCTGCGGGAATAGAGCAGCCGCATCGGGTCGCCCTCATAGCCGAAGGTGGGCTGCACGCCCAAGAACACGTTGCCGAAGTGGCGGCCGTAGATCAGCAGGTTGGTGCCGTCGCTGTTGAGGTTGCCGGGGGGTTTGCCCCAGTTCTCCTCCAGGCGCTCGGAGTAGGGGGTGAGGCGCTCGTATTCCGCCACGCTCATGCGGTGGGCGATCGCTAGCTCCGGCGCCCCCTCCAACGCCTCGGGGTCCTTGAGCACCGCCTCCATCAGCTCCTTGGCTGTCTTGGGCAGGCCGCCCACGTCGTAGCCCCTGGCGGCCATCTCCTCCATCACCCGGTGGATGGAGCCGAACACATCCAGGTAGGCGGCGGTACCCACGTTGCCCTTGTCGGGCGGGAAGCTGAACACGGTGATCGCCAGCTTCTTCTCGGTGCGGGGCTTGATGCGCAGGGAGGCCCAGCGGATCGAGCGCTCGGCGATCGCCTCCACCCGGTCCTGCAGGGTGTGGGCCTTGCCGGTGGCGTCATCGCGGCCGGAGAGCACGATCGGCTCGATGGCCCCATCGAGTTCGGGGATGGCGATCTGCAGCGCCACCTGTACAGGGTGCAGGCCCAGGTCGCTCTCCTCCCATTCCTGGGTGGTCTGGAACACCAGCGGCAGGGCCACCATGTAGGGGCGGTTGAGCTTGCTGAGCACCTCGATCGCCCTCGGGTGGTCCTGGCGTGCCGGGCCGCCCACCAGGGCGAAACCGGTGAGCGACACCACCCCGTCCACCAGGGGCACCTCGGAGTTGAGCGGGTCGTAGAAGAAGGCGTTCACCGGTCTGGTGAAGTCGAGCCCGCCGCAGAACACCGGAATCACAGTGGCGCCGCGGTATTCCAGTTCCTGGATCACGGCCACGTAGTGGGCCTCATCGCCCGTGACGATGTGGCTGCGCTGCAGCACCAGGCCGATCACCGGACCCTGGCGGGCCTTGTCGCTGAGGTCGGTGCGGCTGGAGTTCCAGTTGAGGTATTCCTTGAGGTCTTCGAACATCCCCGGCGCCAGGGGGTGCCAGATGCCCAGGTCGGGGAACACCACCGGTTCGGCCACCTGGAGTTCGGGACGGTCGGCCCCCTGGTTGTCGCCGCCACGGGGGAACACGTACTTGTCGGCCAGCATCAACAGGAAATTCCTGAGGTTGTCCGGCGTGCCGCCCAGCCAGTACTGGAAGCTGAGCATGAAGGAGCGGGCGTCCTGGGCCTTCTCCACCGGCAGATACTTCAACACCGTGGGCAGGGTGTTGAGCAGCTTCAACATCGCGTCCTGGAAACCGGCGCCACCGGCCTCCTTGCGCTTCTTCATGAAGCTGGCGATGGCGCTCTTGCTCTGTCCCAGCTGGGCCATCGAGAACGTCCCCAGCTTGTTGAGCCGCATCACCTCCGGCATGGAGGGGAACACCACCGCCGCCTTGAGCCGGTCGCGGTGGGGGGCCACGGCCTCCACCACCTTCTGGGCCAGGTCCTCGATGAAGATCAGCGAGGCGATGAACACATCGGCCGCCGCCACATCGGCGCAGAACTGGGCGTAGTTCTCGGGATCGCGCAATTCCTCGATCAGATAGCCGCTCAGCTCGATCGCCAGCGGGCCGTTCTGGTCGTTGAGGGAGGTGGCCGCCACGGTCAGGGCGTTCTGGTACTGGGGCTCCAGCACCACGTACACGGCCTTCATCACCGCACCGTTGTGGTCGCCGGCAGGGCTGACACGACGGTTGGCGGAGCGGACCTGCGTGAACATGCGCTCGGACGGGCGTGGTGGGGCTGAGCTTACGAAGCTTGAAGCCTGGCGCGAGCGGGCTGCATAGGCTCTGCAGCAATGTTCCCCTCAGGACTGTTCCGTCCCCCATGACCAGCCCCGCCGCTGTACCCCCGCCCGCCGCAGCCACCCCCTCCCCCCCGATCGCGGTGGTGGTGGCCGGTGCCCTGGGCCGCATGGGCGCCGAGGTGGTGAAGGCTGTGACGGCGGCGCCCGACTGCCGGCTGGTGGGTGCCATCGACACCACTCCAGGCAAGGAAGGCGCCGATGTGGGCCGCGAACTCGGCTTGGGGGAACTGGAGGTGGCGGTCACGGCCGACTTCGAGGGCTGCCTCTGCCAGGCCAGCCAGGCGGTGCGCACCGCCGGCCCGGGCCAGGGTGCCGTGCTGGTGGATTTCACCCATCCCAAGGTGGTGTTCGAGCACACACGCGGCGCCATCGCCTACGGCGTGCACCCGGTGATCGGCACCACGGGCCTGAGTCCCGAGCAGCTGGCTGACCTGGCCAGTTTTGCCGACAAGGCGTCGGTGGGTGGGGCGGTGATCCCCAACTTCTCGGTGGGGATGGTGTTGCTGCAGCAGGCCGCCGCCGCCGCCGCCCGCTTCTACGACCACGCAGAGCTCACCGAGCTGCACCACAACCGCAAGGCCGATGCCCCCAGCGGCACCTGCATCAAGACCGCTGAGCTGATGGAGGACCTGGGCAAGACCTTCAATCCAGCCGAGGTGGAAGAGCACGAGTCGCTTCCGGGCAGCCGCGGCGGGCTGCGCGAGAGCGGCCTGCGCCTGCACGCGGTGCGTCTGCCAGGCCTGGTGGCCCACCAGCAGGTGATGTTCGGCGCGCCGGGCGAAACCTATACCTTGCGCCACGACACGATCGATCGCTCTGCCTACATGCCCGGCGTCCTGCTCACCCTGCGCCGGGTGCGCCAGCTGCCCGGACTGGTGTATGGGCTGGAGCGGTTGCTGTGATGGCGTGCCGCTGATGGGGCCGATCTGATGCTCATCCCCCTGCGTCCCGGGGAACTGCCGCGGCTGATTCCGGCGGTGGCCACCGGGCCCCAGTTCAATGCCTGCAGCGGTAATCCCCGCAACCTGCTGCAGCGGGTGCTGATCTCGGTGATCGTGGGCGTGATCAGCCTGCTGGTGAGCCAGACCCTGGCCTTCCGCAGCCAATTTGCGCCGGTGCTCCTGGTGGTGGGGGTGGTGGCGCTGCTCTACGTGCTCTGGGGGCCGATCCTTGAGGCCGGCCGGCGCAACGCCACCCTTCGCCGCTACCCGGCCGCCGCCATCTTCGAGGGGCAGGTGGCCGATCTGTTCACCCAGGAGTTGCTGGAGGAGCGGCGCGAGCAGGCCGACCGCAGCGGGCGGCTGCAGATGGTGGAGAACCGCCGCACCTGGCTCACCCTGGAGCTGGAGGACGAGGACGGCTACCTGGGCCGCGTGCGCTTTCCGATGGAGAAGAAGCACCAGCAGATCCGCCGTGGGATGGTGGTGCGCACCCTGGTGCTCAGCGACCGCAAGGACTTCTCCCGCATCAGCGCCCTCACCGATGCCTGGCTGCCCCAGGTGCGGCTCTGGGTTGGCGAGTACCCCTACCTGCTGCGACCCGCGTTCGAGGAGCTCTGCCAGCGCCGCCTGCGCTGAAGAAAAGTTGAAGGGGTTGTCATAGACCGCAACAATGCTTTACAATTCGCTCAGACCAGAAGAGGAACCTCATGACCCAAGCCAATCCCGCTGTGATCCGCGGCGCCACCGTCACCACCGAAGATGGTGGCCGTCTCAACGCCTTCGCCACCGAGCCCCGTATGGAGGTTGTGAGCCCTGAGCGTGGCTGGGGATTCCACGAGCGCGCCGAGAAGCTCAACGGCCGCATGGCCATGCTCGGCTTCATCGCCCTGCTGGCCACCGAATTCGCCCTCGGCGGCGAGGCCTTCACCCGCGGCCTGCTCGGTATCGGCTGATCAGGCCCCGCGGCCATCCGCATTCCACGGCACTCTCGGTGCCCCCTCCAGCCGCAGCAGACTTGCTGCGGCTTTGGTGTAGCGATCTGACCTCCGCTCCTCCCCGCACTGCCCCCCTGGCCACCGCCCCCGGCCCCCATGACCCCTCGCCCCCGCCCACCGGGCTGCGGGCCGGGGTCATGGGGGCCGGGCCCACCGGGGCCCTGAGCGCCCTGGCCCTGGCCGACGCCGGCTGGACGGTGACCCTGCACGATCCCCTCAGTGCCGCCCAGCTCAGCCAGCGCAGCCGCGCCTACGCCTTCAACCACTCCAGTCGCAATCTGCTCGAGCGCCTGGGGCTGTGGACTGAGCTGCGGGAGGTGATGGTGCCCTTCACCCGGCTCGAACTCTGCGATCTGGGGGTGGGTGCCGCCCTGCCCTTCGGCATCGCCGACCTGCCGGGGCGCTGCCGCCGCACCCCCGATGGGGCCGTGGGCTGGATCGCCCAGCATGCCCCGCTGATGGCGGTGCTGCTGCGCCGCCTGCAGGATCATCCCGCCATCCAGCTCCGCCTGGGCGCACCCCAGCCTGCTGATGGTGCAGGTGAGCCCGATCTTGTGGTGGCGGTCGACGGCCCCCACTCCAGCTGTCGCCAGGCCCTGGGCATCGGCCTCTGGCAGCTGGCCTACCGGCAGAGCTGCCTGACGGCCCAGGTGGAGCTGCGCGGCAGCCACGACGACCAGGCCTGGGAACTGTTCCGGCCGGAGGGTCCATTTGCGGTGCTGCCCCTCGGCCAGGGGCGCTTCCAGCTGGTGTGGAGCGCTCCCTCCAGCCGTTGCCGCCAGCTCGAGAGCCTGCCCCCCGGGGCCTTCCTCGATGGGCTGGCCGCCGCCCTCCCCGACCGCTTCCAGCCCGATTCCCTGCTCGATGAGCAGCGGGCCTTCCCGCTGGCCCTGCAGCTGGCCAGGCACTTGGCCCGGAAGCACACCGTGCTGGTGGGCGAAAGTGCCCACCGCTGCCATCCGGTGGGGGGACAGGGCCTCAACCTCTGCTGGCGTGATGTGGCCGAACTGCACCGCCAGGCGCGGCGGGTGGCGGCCGGCCGGCTGCCGGCTGAGCGCCTGCCAGCCGCCTACGCCTGGCGCCGCTGGCCCGATCTGCTGCTCACCCTGCTGGCCACCGACCTGCTGATGCGGCTGTTCTCCAACCGCGCCCCGCTGCTGCTGCCCCTGCGCCGCCTGGCGCTGGCGCTGCTGGCCCGCCTGCCCCCCCTGCGTCGCCTCAGCCTCGGCGCCATGACCCAGGGCCCCTGCCGCCCCCTCTAGACCTGGCCATGGTGCACAGTTCCAGCCCCCTGCCCTCGCCGCCCCCGGCCCTGCTGCGCTTCCTGCGCCAGGATCTCGGCCTGAGCGAGAACGCTCTGGCCCTGGGCCTGCGCCAGGCTGCCCAGGAGCGGGCGCCACTCCCGGTGGTGCTGTGGCGCTACGGCCTGCTCAGCCTGGAGCAGCTGGAGCAGGTGTTCCATTGGCAGGACAACAACAGCTGAGTGCCCTCAGCCGTAGATGATCAGCGACTCCACGGGCTGCCCGGGAGGCAGGCGGCGGCGGCCGTCGAGGGCCGCCAGTTCGGCCACGAACCCAAAGCCGCAGAGGCTGCCACCGGCGGCAGTCACCAGCTGGGCGCAGGCCGCGGCGGTGCCGCCGGTGGCCAGCAGGTCGTCCACCACCAGCACCCGCTCGCCGCCCGCCAGGGCATCGCTGTGGATCTCCAGCCGGTCGCTGCCGTATTCCAGGGCGTAGTCCACGCCGGTCACGTCACCGGGCAGCTTGCCGGGTTTGCGCACCGGCACAAAGCCCAGCTGCACGCTGGTGGCCAGAGCGGTGCCGACGATGAAGCCCCGGGATTCGATGCCCACGATCAGGTCGGGCTGCAACTGCTCACACAGCTCGGCAAGGCGGCGGATCACCTCCTGCCAGCCGGCCGGATCCCGCATCAGCGGCGTGAGATCGCGGAAGAGGATGCCGGGCTTGGGGAAATCGGGCACATCCCGCACCAGATCACGCAGGTCGAAGCCGTTCGCTGCCTGCTGGTGCGGAGACTGGGCCATCGAGGTGACGGTGGGAGGCGCTGGCTGGCATCATCGCAGCCATGCCCGAAGCATCAGCTGCGCCCGTAGCCCCCGCCGCCTCGCACGCCCCCCCGCTGTCGCGGCGAGGCCTCGAGCGCCTCGATCTGCTGTTGCTCAGCGCCGAGGCGCTCGATCTCAACGGCGGCGAGGCGATGGTGTGGATGAGCGAGCAGCTGGGCTTCACCGGTCTGTTCGCCAACCGGGTGGAGCTCTGGAAGCGGCGCTGCCACAACCCCCTGCGCCGCACCACCCGCCGCGGCGACCTGAGCGCCGCGGAAACCGATGCCCTGATCCGCATCCTCTGCGCCCTGGCTGACCGCCTTTACCCCCTGCTCCGCGCCCTGCTCTCGACGGCCGAGCCCGAGCCGGTGCGCCGTCGGCGCTGGCAGCTGTTCGAGGGGCGGCTGGCCGAACTGGTGCGCGAGCGCATGAATCCCCGCCGGGTGGGCGTGCAGACTCTGCTGGACCCTCAGCGGGGGGAGCGCCAGCGGCGTCAGCTGATCCGGTCCCTGGCGTACGGGGCCGGCACCGGTGGCTACGAACGCCTGCACGCCAGCCTGCACGATCCGGTGGTTTGAACCCGATGACCCTGAGCCCGGTGAAACAGACGCTGCGCTACGACCAGGTGAGCTGCCGGTTGCAGGTGGAGGGCCTGCCCGACGTGTCCATCGGCCAGAGCGGGCAGGCCCTGGGCATCATCACCGGCTGGAGCCTGCGCTGGCCTGGGCGGCCGGAACTGGAGGGCCGCAAGGACCATCTGCTGGCCCTGATGGCCGTGGTGCTGCCCTACGCCCGCCATCTGATCAGTGGCGTGGCCCGGCCCTTCGGCGGCGCTGACGCGCCGGTGAGCATCGGTCCGCGCGAGCAGGGAGGACACAGCCTGGAGCTGCGCAGCAGCCAGCCCGACACGGAGCCCCTGACCGTGGAGCTGGATGACGCCGAGCTGGCCGATCTGGTGCGGGTGCTCGACCAGCTGCGCCTCGATCCCCGCCTGCAGGTGAAGCTCGAGCTGCCCGAGCCCCAGCCCCTGCACCCGCGGGAGGTGCTCGAGCGGGTGCCGTTGCGGCGCCGGCTGATGGCACCGGTGGGCGGCGCCGTGGCGGTGGCCGCGGCGGCCGCTTTGGGTCTGCTGCTGCCGGAGCCGAGCCCCCAGCCGCCGCCCCCGGATGCCGTGGAGCTGCGCGGCGAACCCTGACCGCCGCTTGACGCCCGCCCTCGGCAGCCCAGACTGGCCCCCATGACCCAGACGACCTGGTCGGAACTGCGCATCCGTGTGGCGCGCCTCGGTGCTGCCCTCGACGTGGTGGTGCGCAGTGACCCCGAGGTCTGCGGCCTCAGCGGCGACGGCTTTCACCTCTCCCTCCACCACGGCGGCCAGGGGGATTGCACCGTGGGCCGGCTCAGCCTCATCGACTGTCCCAACGACCTGGTGCTGATGGAGTTCGAGCGCTGGATGCGTGGCGAGGGCCATGTGCTGGAGGCATGAGCGAATCCCGGCGCCGATCGCTGCAGCTGCCTCACACCGGATCCGTTGATCGGCCCGGCGCCAAGCGGCCTCGCCGGCTCACCCGCTGGCGCCTGTTCTGGACCGGCCTGCTCTACCTGAGCCTTGGTTCGGCGATGCTCGTGGGGCTGATGCAGCTGCCGGAGCGGCTGGACGCATTTCTGCTTCTCAGCACATCCATTGCCAAATTGATTGGCGGTCTGCAGGGTGTGATTGTCGGGTTGCTGCAGCTGCTGGCCGTTGCGCTGGTGGTTCTTGTGGCGCTGCTGGCCCTGGTGCTGCTCGTGGGTGGCATCGTGCGGCTGGTGCGCTGCCTGCTCCCCCGCCCAAGGCGCCCCCGGGTGTCCTGAACATCCCGTTCCCGGCATCCAGCCATGAGCAAAAGCGACACCAAGGCCATGGACAAGAAGGGCAAGAAGGCCAAGGCCGGGCCCGATACCCTCCCCGAGTCGGTCGGCAGCTCGGTGGGCAGCGCCATGGCCGCCGCCTTCAGCGTCAAGGAGATGAGCAACCACAAGGGCAGAAAGGCCAAGCCCGGCAAGGGCAAGAAGGCCGGTCAGAGCAAGAAGGCCGACAAGGAGCAGAAGCTGGAGCGGGTGGTTCCTCGCTATGGCCCCCTCAGCGATCGCTATTACCCATCGGCCCTGATGGACGACATGAAAAGCGACAACGGCAACGGGGATGGCGATCCGGGTCATGACAGCAAGCCCAGCAAGCTGGACCGCAAGCTCTATGAGAAGGAGCTCATCCGGCTGCAGGTGGAACTGGTGAAGATGCAGTACTGGATCAAGGCCACCGGTTTCCGCCTGATGGTGTTGTTCGAAGGCCGGGATGCTGCCGGCAAGGGGGGCACGATCAAGCGCGTCACCGAGCCGCTCAACCCCCGGGGTTGCCGCGTGGTTGCCCTCGGCACCCCAAGCGACCAGCAGAAAACCCAGTGGTACTTTCAGCGCTATGTGGAGCATTTCCCAAGTGCCGGGGAAATGGTGATCTTCGATCGCAGCTGGTACAACCGCGCCGGTGTGGAGCGGGTGATGGGCTTCTGCGCGCCCGAGCAGGTGGAGGAGTTCATGCAGAGCTGTCCGCAGTTCGAGCGCATGCTCGTGCGCTCTGGCATCACGCTGCTCAAGTACTGGTTCTCGGTGAGCGATCAGGAGCAGGAGGCCCGCTTCCAGTCGCGCACCGAGGATCCCACCCGGCGCTGGAAACTCAGCCCGATGGACCTGCAGGCCAGGGAGAAGTGGGCGGAGTTCTCCAAGGCCAAGGACGACATGTTCGCCCACACCAACATCCCGGAAGCCCCCTGGTTCACGGTGGAGGCTGACGACAAGCGCCGGGCCCGGCTGAACTGCATCTCTCACCTGCTCAGCAAGGTGCCCTACACCGACATGACACCGCCGGCGATTGAGCTGCCAGCCAGGCC
>JAWOBH010000291.1:0-3716 GCA_046498125.1 Prochlorococcaceae cyanobacterium
TGGTGGCGGCAGGCCCCGGCGCTGTTCAGATACAGGCGCTCGCTGCGGCGCTGGGCGAGCCCGTTGTAGGGCACGGTGCCGATGGCGCTGTGGTGCTCCAGAAGCTGGCGCTCGGCGGCCTGGAGGGTGTCGAGCAGCTGCAGGATCGGCCGTGAGGGCCGCAGGGGCTGGTCCAGCTCCGGCAGCGGTGCCGTGGCCAGGGGGGAGAAGGCGGGGGTGTCGTCGGCGTTGCCGAAGGCACTGGCGGCCTGGGCCCCCACCAGGGCTGTCTCCAGGCCGGAGGGGGAGAGGTCGGAGGTGCTGGTCACGCCCACCAGCCCGGCGTCGTTCCACACCCGCACGGTCACGGCGCTGCGCTGGGCGCCCTTCATCTGCTTCGGTTCCCCCCGGTCCACCTGCACCGAGGTGTCGGTGCTGCAGGAGGCGCCGAGATCCCATTGCTGGATGCCGTGACGGCGGGCCAGTTGCTCGAGGGACTCGCGCAGGGCCGGTGCCACCAGGCCGGTGGCGGGACTGTCGGTTGCGGTGCTGTCGGCGGCGGTGCTGGCTGTGGTGGTCTCTGTGGTGCTGGCGCTCGTTGTTGCGGTCATGGTCAGCGGCCCCCCACGGTGATCGTGTCCACCTTGATGTGGGGCTGGCCCACGGTGACGTTGATGCTGCCGCTCACCGAGCCGCAGAAGCCCGCCGCCAGCTCGAGGTCGTTGGCGCACATCGAGATGCGCGGCATCACCTCCTTGGCCTCGCCGATCAGGGTGGCCCCCTTCACCGGCTTGCTCAGCTGGCCGTTCTCGATCAGGTAGCCCTCCTCCACGGAGAAGTTGAACTGGCCGGTGGGGCCCACGCTGCCTCCCCCCATCGACTTGCAGTAGAGCCCGCGATCCACCGAGGCGATCAGCTGCTCAGGGCTGTGGGGACCGGCGGCGATGAAGGTGTTGCGCATGCGGCTGGCGGCGGCGAAGTTGTGGCTCTGGCGCCGCCCGCTGCCGGTGCGGGCATGGCCGGTGCGCAGCTCGCCGGCCCGGTCGGAGAGGAAGCGTTGCAGCACCCCGTTCTCGATCAGCACGGTGCGCTGGGCCTCCATGCCCTCGTCGTCCATCGACAGGGAGCCGAAGGCCCCGTCACTGAGGCCCTCGTCGATGGCGGTCACCGCCGGGTGGGCGATCGGCTCGCCCACCTTGTCGGCGAAGGGGGTGGTGCCGCGCTCCACCTGGGTGGTTTCCAGCAGGTGGCCGCAGGCCTCGTGGAAGATGACGCCGCCGAAGCGGTTGGCGAGCACCGCCGGCATCTGACCCGCCTCCACGTAGTCGGCGTAGAGCATGGTGCCGGCGCTCTCGCACACCTCCCGGGCGCTGGCGTCCACGTCCCAGTGGCGCAACTGGTCGGGCCGGCCGGAGCTGCCGTAGCGGCGGCCGATGCTGGAGCGGTGCTCGCCATCGGCCGCCAGCACGCTCAGCCCCAGCGACTGGTGCAGGCGCACATCGCGGGCGAAGGTGCCGTCACTGGCGGCCACCAGCACCTCCTGCCAGTCGCGGGCATAGCTGCCGCGCCGCACCTGGAGGTGGCGGCCCAGCTGCTCCAGCCGCTGGGTGCCCTCCAGCAGCCGGCCGGTGGCCTCGCCCAGGTCGGGGCAGCGAGCCAGCCAGTCGGTCTTGGAGCTGCCGTGGTCGCGCAGGGCCGGCAGGCCGTCGAAGCCGCTGCTGGCCCCGGGGCTGAGCTCCAGCCCCAGCATGCCCAGGGCCTGCTCGAGGGCGGCCAGCAGGCCGGCCTCGCTGAGGTCGTTGGTGCTCACGAAACCGTCGCGCAGGTCCCGGAACACGCGCAGGCCGGCGCCGGTGCCGAAGGCGGGGCTGACGCTGGTGATGCCGTCCTGCTCGGCGAGCACACCGATGTGGTCGGTGCGCTCGAGAAACACCTCCACGAGGTCGGCCCCGGCGGCCCGCCCGGCGGCCAGGAGGCTCTCGAGCCGGGATTTCAGGCCGGCATCGAGCTGCAGCAGGCGGGGCGGTGGCGCGGAGACGACCATCGGGAGAGGACCAGGTGCGGTGGTCCTAGCAAAGGGGCACCGCCCGTGGTGGGCCCGTGGTGGGCCCGCTCAGCGCACGGCGGGCTGCAGATCTTCGCTGCGGATCGGCTTCATCAGGAACAGGGCGGCCATCTGCACGCCGTTGGCGAGCCACAGGGGCAGCTTGCGGATCACCTTGAGGGGGGCGGGGGCGCTGCTCTGGTCGGCGGCAGTGAGTTTGGCGTTGGTCTCCACCATGCGCTCCAGCCGCTCCCAGAAGCGGGGATTGCGCACGTCGAGCACCACCGGGAACACCCGGGCGGAGGTCTCGTTGGTCTTCTCGATCACGTCCTTGTCGTAGGCGCGGGCATCGAGCCCCAGGGCCTCGTAGAACTCCTTGCGGGCCACGTCGCGCACATACATGGTGGCGAACACCGCCAGCAGGAAGAAGCGGCACCAGAGCCGGGCCCGCAGACCGCGCACGGTGTCGGGCTGGGCCTTCATCAGGGCATCGAAGAAGTCGCCGTGCCGGTTCTCATCCTGGCACCAGTTCTCGAAGAAGTTGAAGATCGGGAAGATCTTGCTTTCCGGGTGCTTCTCGAGGTGGCGGTAGATGGCGATGTAGCGCCAGTAGCCGATCTTCTCGCTCAGGTAGGTGGCGTAGAAGATGAACTTGGGCTTGAAGAAGGTGTAGGCCTTGTTGGCGGTGAGGAAGCCCAGATCCAGCTGCAGGCCGAAATCACCCATGGCCTTGTTGAGGAAGCCGGCGTGGCGGGCCTCATCGCGGGCCATGTGGGCGAAACACTCGGCCAGCAGGGGGTTCTTCTCCTTGATGCGGCGGCTGAGCTCCTTGTAGAGCAGGAAGCCGGAGAACTCCGAGGTGCAGCTCTGCTCCAGGAACTCCACGAACACCCGCCGGGTCTCGGGATCGAGCTTGTCGGCCGCGCCGTCGAACTCCTCGTTGCGCACGAAGTGGTGGCGGTTGTAGTCCTTGCGGAACTCCTCGCAGATGGCCTCCAGCTCGGCTTCATTGGGCCGCAGATCCATCGCCGCCATGGCGTCGAAATCCGTGGTGTAGAAGCGGGGGGTGAGGATCGTGTCCTTCACCGGATCCTTGATCGCCGGGGCATCGGGGGTGCCGATCGGCTGCCCGCTGAGGTCGGATCCGGCGGCGGGAGCGGTGGAGACGGCGGAGGGGGGCACCATCGAGGAGCAGCACAGAGCGGTGCCGGCATCGTAAGGGGCCTCTCCGCGGCGGCGGCGGCGGATGTAAAGCGACGCTTCAGAGGGAGCGACTCAGAGGGATCGCCGCCGCGGGCTCAGTTGGGCCCCAGCCACTTCTGGCCGTTCAGACGCTGCACCAGCCGCGACACCAGCAGGGCCTGGCTCATGCGCTTCTCATCGGCGAGGAAGGGCTCCAGCAGCGAGGGTTCGGCACCGGGCTCGGCCAGGGCCACGGTCTTGGCGGCGCTGATGTTCTCGGCGGTGAAGCACAGCCAGAAGCGCCGCTCTCCGGGGAGGGCCCCGGCCACCATCCAGCAGTTGCCGCCCACCACCGGCATGGCGCCCTGCTCGAAGCGCAGCTCCGGCTCGGCTCCGCCGTAGCTGCGGATTTCCTTCGCCAGCGCCGGCAGCAGGGAGTTGGGGATGAAGGTGGCGAAGGGGGCATCCTCCGGGGCCGGCGGCTTGGCCGCCTTGGCGGGTTTGGCGGCCG
>JAWOBH010000086.1:0-10602 GCA_046498125.1 Prochlorococcaceae cyanobacterium
TCGGCCACGATCGGGATCTCGCGTCCCACCAGCGGCAGGGTGAGGAACTGCCCCACCAGATCGGCGTAGCGGGGATCGGCGGGGTTCACCGCCACGGCCGTGTCGCCCAGCAGGGTTTCCGGGCGGGTGGTGGCCACCTCCAGGTGGCTGCGGCCATCGGCAGCCGGGCCATTGCTCAAGGGGTAGCGGAAGTGCCAGAGGTGGCCGTCCACCTCCTTCATCTCCACCTCCAGATCGCTCACCGCCGAACCCGAGGCGGGGCACCAGTTCACCAGGTATTCACCCCGGTAGATCAGCCCCTGCTCGTGCAGGCGGTTGAAGGCCTCGATCACCGCAGTGCTGCAGCCCTCGTCGAGGGTGAAGCGCTCCCGCTGCCAGTCCACCGAATAGCCGAGGCGGCGCAGCTGGCCCACGATCGTGCCGCCGCTGCCTGCCTTCCACTGCCAGGCCTTCTCCAGAAACGCCTCGCGGCCCAGGTCTTCCTTGCGCTGCCCCTCCGCCTTGAGCTGCTTCTCCAGGATCGTCTGCACGGCGATCGAGGCGTGGTCGGTGCCGGGCAGGCAGAGCACGTTCCTGCCCTGCAGACGCTGGAAGCGCACGATCGTGTCGATCAGGGCCGTGTTGAAGGCGTGGCCCATGTGCAGGCTGCCGGTGACGTTCGGCGGTGGGATCACCACGCTGAACGGCTCGCCGGGGGCAGCGGGATCGGGATGAAAGGCGCCGCTTGCTTCCCAGGCCTGCTGCCAGCGCGCCTCGGTGCCCGCCGGGTCGTAGGTCTTGGGCAGGGCGTCGGTCACGGAGGGGGCGCGGGCGATCGGCCCATCGTCTCAAAAGGGGCCCGGACCCGACGGCTCAGGCGGCCAGCCGCTGCAGGTAGTTCTCCAAACGGCCGGCGTTGATCCAGCCGGTGGCGATCGTCTTGCTGTGCTCCTGGCTCACCCGGCCGCGGTGAATGTGCGACACCCCCGCCGGGAAGATCACCAGCTTGCCCCGCTCGGCCTCCTCGTGGTGGCCCTGCCAGTGGAACTCGGTGCCGCCCTCGGGCACGTCGTTGCAGTAGAGGATCCAGGCCATCACCCGCGCCTGGGGTTCGGTGGCCTCGTCGCTGAGGGTCCAGTCGCAGTGCCAGGCCCGGAAGCCCTCGCCGGGGGCGTAGCGCTGCAGGTTGAAGATCGGGTTCACAAACAGGCTCTGCTGCGGGCAGCAGGCGCGCAGGAGCGGCCGCTCCTGCAGGTAGCGCTCCAGGCCGGCGGACACCCCCCGCAGGATCACCTCGGCCAGGGCGAAGGCCTCCGGATCGCTGCGGTCGATCGCCACCAGGCTGATGTCGGTGGAGATCTTGGCGGGCTCGGCAGCGGGCTTCCCATCGGGCCCCAGCGTGCCCTCGGGGCCGAAGGCCACCCCGGGTCGGCGCAGATCGGCGCGGCGCTCGAAGAAGGCCATCACGGCATCGGCCACGGCGGTGTAGCCGGCATTGCGGTAGCGGGCGATCAGGTCCACAGGCGGCGAGGGGGGGATGGTCTGCGGTTCAGGACACTGCCGGGCTGCTGGACCCAGGGACGATGTCCCGCCAGGGGATCGCCAGGGCCTGGTCCAGGCTGCTCCAGCGCTCCCGCTCCACCGCCACATGCTCCAGCAGGCCCAGCCGCACCAGGGCGGCGGCCGTCCGCTCCTGCGAGAGGGCATCAGCCCCCGGGGTGAGGGGCAGCACCAGCACCTGGGGCTCGGCCGGATCGGCCATCACCTGCAGATCGAGATCCACCAGCTCCCGCTCGAAGAACACCCGCCGCAGGCGCTGGCCGAGGCTCGGGCCCAGGGCGGTGGCGAAGGCCTGCAGGCCCTGCTGATCACCGCTGCAGCCGCAGTTGAGGGCCAGCCAGATCAGCAGCTTGGCCCAGCTGTCGGTGCTCCAGAGGGGCTGGAAACTCTCGCGGTGCTGGCGCACCAGTTCGGCCAGGGCGAACTCCACCAGCGTGGCCTGCAGGTCGGCGGGGTCGCTCACGGGGCCGGCGGTGGCGGATACCGTCCCATCCTCGCCAGTGGGCAAACGCCCGCCAGCGGGCAAACTGCAGGAGCAACGTCCTGCGGAGACGCCCATGGCCCTGGATCTCAACGACCCGGAGCTCGAGTTCGCCGATCTGGTGAGCGCCTACCAGAGCTGGGTGATGGCCGTGATCAACGACGAAAAGCTGGGCGGTGATCCCCTGCTCAGCGACGAGATCGTCGATGACGCGCTGAACGCCATGCGCTTCCTGCCCGACGTGGTCACCAGCGCCGTGGAAACCACCCTGGCGCGGGTCTACGACGTGGACCCCGATGAACTGGCGGCGCTGCTGTATCCGGAGGACTAGCCCTTGCCGGCGGCCCACGCCACCCCCTGGCCGGAGCTGATCGCAGCTCTGGGCAGCAACGCGGAACGGGGGCTGGACGCGGCCGAAGCCAGCAGCCGGCAGCTGCGCTGGGGGCCCAACAGCCCCGATCAGCAGCAGCAGAAGCCGGCCTGGCGTCGGTTTCTGGGCCAGTTCCACGACCCCCTGCTCTACACCCTGCTGGTGGTGGGCCTGGTCAAGCTGCTGCTGGGGGAGCCCGGTGAGGCCGTGGTGATCTGGAGCGTCACGGTGATCAACGCCGTGATCGGCTATGTGCAGGAGAGCCGGGCGGAGACCGCCATCGCCGCCCTGGCCCGTTCGGTGCGCACGGAGGTGGAGGTGATCCGCGGCGGCGAACGCCGGCGGCTGGATTCAGTGGAGCTGGTGCCGGGCGATCTGGTGCTGCTGGAGGCGGGCAACAAGGTGCCGGCCGATCTGCGCCTGCTGCAGGGCCGCAACCTGCAGATCGATGAGTCGGCGCTCACCGGCGAGTCGCTGCCGGTGACGAAGGGCACCACGGCCGTGGAGGCTGGGGCATCCCTCACCGAGCGCATCGGCATGGCCTATGCCGGCAGTCTGGTGACGGCGGGCCAGGGGCGGGGGCTGGTGGTGGCCACCGGCAACGCCACCGAAGTGGGCCGGATCTCCGGGTCGCTGGCCGAACAGGTGAACCTGAGCACGCCGCTGACACGCAAGTTCCGGGGCTTCAGCACCACCCTGCTGCGGATCGTGCTGCTGCTGGCGGCACTCACCTTCCTGGTGGGTCTGGCCCGTGGGCGGGCAGTGAGCGAGATGTTCGATGGCGCCGTGGCCCTGGCGGTGGGGGCGATCCCCGAGGAACTGCCGGCGATCGTCACGATCACCCTGGCCATCGGCGTCAACCGCATGGCCCGCCGCAACGCCATCATCCGCAAGCTGCCGGCGGTGGAAACCCTGGGCAGCACCACGGTGATCTGCTCCGACAAGACCGGCACCCTCACCCAGAACCGCATGACGGTGCGGGAGATCCACGCCGGCGGAGAGCGGGTGCGCCTCGACCGGCTCTGGAACGGGACGGGGAGTGACGACCCCCTGGCCCGCAACCTGGCGCTGCGCGAAACCCTGCTGGCCGGGGTGCTCTGCAACGACGCCCGCGCCAGCCGCAGCGAAGGGCTGGTGGGTGATCCCACCGAAACGGCCCTGCTGGATGTGGCCGAGAACCTGGGCCTGAACAGGGAGGAGGCGCTCGATCGCAATCCCCGCCGCGACGCGATTCCGTTCGCCTCCGAACAGCAGTACATGGCCACCCTGCACAGCGGCCGGCGCATCCTGATGAAGGGATCGGTGGAAACCGTGCTGCAGCGCTGCGGACGCCAGCTGCGCGCCGATGGCGACAGCGAGCCCCTGGACCGGGAGGCGATCGAGGCTGCGGTGGCGGCCATGGCCCGGGAGGGGGAGCGGGTGCTGGCCTTCGCCATCGCCGAGGCCGAGCCCGCCCAGGAGCAGCTCAGCGAGACCCACGTGGAGGAGGGACTCACCTTTCTCGGCCTGCAGGGCCTGTTCGATCCGCCACGGCCCGAGGCGATCACCGCGGTGGCGGCCTGCCAGAAAGCGGGCATCCGCGTGAAGATGATCACCGGCGACCATCCGGATACGGCCCGCTCGATCGCCACCCAGCTGAATCTCGGCCGGGACGGCGTGGTGCGCACCCGTAGCGGACAGTCCCTGGAAGAGAAGTCACCGCGCCGCCTGCTCGCCATCGTGCGCGACACCGATGTGTTCGCGCGCGTGATGCCGGCCCAGAAGCTGGCGCTGGTGCGGGCCCTGCAGGAGCTGGGGGAGGTGGTGGCGATGACCGGCGACGGCGTCAACGACGCCCCGGCCCTGCGCCAGGCCGACATCGGCATCGCCATGGGCGAGGGCGGCACCGAGGTGGCCCGCGAGGCGGCCGACATGCTGCTCACCGACGACAACTTCGCCACCATCGAGGCGGCGGTGGAGGAGGGCCGCGCGGTGTACCTCAACCTGCGCAAGGCCCTGGCCTTCGTGCTGCCGGTGAACGGCGGCGCCTCGATGACCATCCTGCTGGCCGCTGTGCTGGGGCTGGAGCTGCCGGTCACCGCCCTGCAGGTGCTGTGGCTGAACATGGTCTGTGCCCTCAGCCTTTCGGTGCCGCTGGCCTTCGAACCCCAGCCGCCGCGGCTGATGGAGCAGCCGCCGCGGTCCCCGGGCCAGCCGCTGCTCAGCCGGGGCCTGGTGCAGAAGGTTCTGCTGGTGTCGGCGTTCTACTGGCTGATCATCTTCAGCATGTTCCTGTGGGCCCGCATCCAGGGCCTGGATCTGGCAACGGCGCGGACGATGGCGATCCAGGCCCTGGTGCTGGCCCAGGTGGCCTATCTGGTGAGCATCAGCCAGGTGAGCAAGGGCGGCTGGGGGCAGCTCAGGAGGGCGCCGCTGCGCGCACCGGTCCTGCTGGTGGGGATTGCCACGGCCCTGCTGCTGCAGCTGGGCTTCAGCCAGCTGAGCTGGATGAACAGCTGGTTCGACACGGCCCCCCTGAGCCCCACCCAGGGTCTGCTCTGCGCCAGCTCCCTGCTGGTGATGGTGCCGGTGGCCTGGCTGGCGGAGCGTTTCGATCCCACCACCGGGGTGGTGGCGGTGCGCTGAGGGCCGCGGCTGCGCCTCTGATCAGGTGGGCTTGAGCCAGATCACTGGAATCAGGATCAGCAGCAGGACCGCCACCACGGTGGTGGCCAGATCCAGCGGCGGCACCGCCGTCGACAGTCCCACCTGGGGAACGCGCTCGGCGGTCCATCCCAGAGCGGCCCGCAACCAGCCCTGCAGGACCGGGGCCGCGTCGTCGGAGAGCAGCCAGGCCGCGAGCGCCGCCAGCACGGCCGTGTAGAGGAGACGGGATTGCATCGGGCGCTGCTGTCCTCGGAGCCACGCAGCCGCTGCCAATCTGCCGCAGATTGGCCGAAATCAGAAGAGCTCCGGCACCCGATGGCGGGGCACGTCGGGACTCTGGTAGCGGCCCAGCGTGCGCCGGGGCAGCTCCACGGGCTCACGGGGAATCTCCTCGTAGGGCAGCTGGCGGAGCAGGTGAATGTCGTTCTCGATCAGGATCCGCTCGAACAGCGGCGCCCCCAGCAGGAAGCGCTCGGCCTGGGCCTCGCTGCAGTAGCCCATCACCGGCTCCACCACGGCGCGGTTGTACCAGCTGCGATCGAAGATCACCACCTCCCCCGCCGCCGGCAGGTGGGGCACATAGCGCTGCATGTAGAGCTGGGATTGCTCGCGCTCGCTGGGGGTGGGCAGGGCCACCACCCGGAACACCCGCGGGCTCACCCGCTCGGTGATGGCCTTGATGGTGCCGCCCTTGCCGGCGCCATCGCGGCCCTCGAACAGGATGCACACCTTCACACCCCTGGCCTTCACCCATTCCTGCAGCTTCACCAGCTCCACGTGAAGGGGGCGGAGCCGGCGTTCGTAGTCCTTGGCCGACAGGCTTGTCTCCTCAGCACCAGCACCAGCGCCGGGGTCCTGGACCCCGCTGGCGGCAGGGTCGGGCGGGGGAGTCTCCGGGATGGGCAGGGCCTGCTCGATCGCCTGCAGAGCTGAGAGGGTGTCGTCGGCGATGGCCCTGGTCCGGTCCCTGTCAGCGGTCTTGAACGTGGTCCGGCCCTTTCCCTTGGCCTTGTCTTTCCCCCTGTCCCTGTCCTGGTCCCCGCCTTTGCCCTTGCCTTTGCCCACAGGCCCTCCCGGCAGCGTGCACGCTCTGCTTCCACAGTGATGCCGCTGCCCCCGGAGCGCCACGCTCCAGCGGCGTCCCTCAGACGCGCTGGGCGGTGACGAGCGTGGCGGAGAGCCACTCGCCACGCGGACCGTAGCGGCGGATCAGCCGCTGCCAGCAGTCGTCTGATCCCAGCCAGCCCGCCTCCACGCGGAAGCACTGGCGGTGGCTGATCCCCAGCGGTGCCAGGCTCAGGCCGCCATCGGGCAGCAGCAGCAACCGGCCCGGCTGTTCCACCCCGCTGCCAAGGCCGTCAGCGGAATAGCAGGGGCCAGCCGCTTCGGCCGCCAGCCGGGCCGCCACCAGGGTGGACTCCCGACCCAGCTGGGTCTCGAGGCGCAGGCTATGGGCATCGGGCTGGTCCACAGCGATGCTGGCGTCCACCAGCGTGGGCTCGGGCCAGTCGGCCTCGATGGTGGCGGCCTGGCCCTGCCAGCGGCCGCCCAGCTGGTCGAGGGTGAGGGGCGGGCGCTCGCTGGCGCCGCTGCCGTCGCGGAACTCGCGGATCAGCACCAGGGAGCTGAAGACCCCGTCCTCCGTGAACAGCTGCACGAGCCGGTGGCGGCGGTCACCGCTGATGAATCCGTATTCGGCCCCGAAGCGGGTGGCCGGCGCGATCTGCAGGGAGCCCTTGCAGAAACTGCCGTTGTCGAAGAACACCACCTGCTTTCCCAGGGTGCGGTACTCCTGCGCCGTGTCCTGGCTGGGAGCAGCCACGGGATCGCCACTGGCCGATCGCTGCAGCCGGAAGTGCACCACCCGACCCTCTTCAGCGCTGGTGAGGGTCAGCAGCGAAGCTGTGGAATCCAGCACGTTGCCGTGGGCGTCCAGGTTGGTGAACGAGCCACGCCAGGCGCCCAGATTGCGCTGAAAGTTCTGCCACTGGCTGGCCATCAGGGCACGGTCCGCTGGGTCGGCGGCGGAATGTTAATCAGCGCTTTGGCACCGGCAGGCGCAGCCAGGCCAGCACACCGGCCAGCAGCCCCAGGGGGGCCAGGCGGGAGGCCAGCCGCCAGCCCGGACTGGCGGGGCGCAGCACCTGCAGCTGGGTGACGAACAGGGTTTCGCAGGCGCCGTTGCCGGTGTCGTCCCGGCTGATGCTGGTGCCCCGCCAGTAACCCTGCCCACTGCCCGTTCCCGTGGCCTGGTCGTGGCCGTAGCTGGCCAGGTAGCCGCCCAGGGCGATCTGATCGCCGCGGCGCAGGTCCCGCAGCTGGCGGCGCAGATCGGGATCCACCGCCAGCAGGTGGTTGTTGGAGAGGGCGCGGGGCACGAAGGCCTGGGCCGCGGGAGCCGAGGGGAAGCGCACGAAACAGGTGAACTCGCCGCTGTGGAAGCGGGCCCGGCGGTAGCTGCCATTGGCGGCGTTCTCCCCCCAGACCACGCACACGTCCTTGACGTTGAGCCGGTCGTTGGCGCGGGCATGGAAGCTGGCCGGGCGCCACCAGGACTCGGTGACGTGCTCGCTCACCACCAGCCCCTCGATGGCGTAGCTGAACTGGGGCTCAACGCGGTAGTTGATGCCCTCCAGCTCCACCGTGAACGGGGCCCGGTCGGTGGGGTGCTGGCGGGGCTCCTGGAACAGGCTGGCCTCGAGCCGGTCGGCGGGGGGCAGCGCGCGGGCCTGCCATCGGGCCAGGGGCCAGAAGGCGAGGGCGCCCAGCAGCCAGAGGTAGACGAGTCGATAGGCCACGGCCGCCGCAGCAGGCCACCCCAGCCTGGCTCCGGTCCGCCGCCACGTCCTTGACGAAGTGGCTTTCATGAAGGGCCCTTGATGAAGGGCTGTTGCCGCCGGTGAAGAGCCGTGTCACCAGCGGCCCGTGCCCTTGCTCAATGCCCCCTCGCGTCCGATTGTGATCTCAGCGGCCCCCAGGGGCACTGCCCCGAAGCCGCCGTCCAGGAGCGCACTCGTCGCTCCGCTGTGAGGAGCGCCCTGACGCTCCGGCCCCTGCTCCAACAGTCTCAGACGACATCCGGTTTCCAGACCCGTCCCTTGGGAGCGGGCCATCCCCGATGCACCGTTCCAGGTGCCCCCGGGCCAACGGAAACCCATCTGGATCCCACGGCCCCAGGTGCCTGCGTCAGGAGCTTCGCCCTCACACTGCGAATCCAGCCCGGGGTTTCCCCCGGGCTTTCGCGTGGGCGGCCCCGGGCCTGGCATGGGCGCACAGATGCGGCCTCAGCGGTGGCGGCCTTGGGAGTGGCGGCCGTCGTGGTTGCGGTCGCCGTGGTTGCGGTCGTCGCAGTGGCGGCAGCGCCGCGGCCCGGAGGCCATCGGCCGGCTGCAGGCAGGACAAGGCACTCGGTAGGCGATGTGCCGCCGCCTGTGCTCCCGGCCCAGCAGGTCCACCTCCAGCACCTCCCATTCGATGAAGGTGTTGCCCCCGTGGTCGGTGCCGCTGCGGATGGCATCCACCTGGCGCCAGGTGCCGAACAGGGGCGCCTGGGGATGGTCCTGTTCCCGGCGCAGGGCGTGCTCCACCAGCTCCCAGGGGCAGCCGCCGACGCTGGCCGCGGTGGGGTGGAGCATGGAGTGCCAGAGGGGCCATGGCAACGCTAGCGGTGCCGCTTCAGCCGGCCAGGGCGGGGAAGCTCTCGCGCAGGCCGCTCACCAGCATCTGGGTGGCCACCGAGGCGATCAGCACCCCCATCAGGCGCGAGATCAGCCGCACCCGCAACTCCCCCAGGCTGCGCTGCAGGCGCAGGGCGCTGGCCAGCACCAGAAACACCACCAGGGCGAGCACGGCGATCACGGCACTGAGCACCAGGCGGCCGAGCGGCTGTGCTGGCGCCTCCGCCACCACCAGGGAGATGGTTCCCGGGCCGGCCAGCATCGGCAAGCCGATGGGCACCACCGCCAGCATTCGGGCATCGTCATCGTGGTTGAGGCCGATGGCGGGGCTGATGCCCAGGGCGATGCCATCGATCAGACGCAGGCCATAGGGCAGCAGGATGAGGCCACCGGCGATGCGGAAGGCCGGCAGGCTGATGCCGAAGAGGTCCAGCAGCGGCTGCCCCCACCAGCAGGAGAGCAGCAACGTGACCAGAAAGGTGGTGGCCGCCAGGCGGCCGATGCGCCGCACGCGCGCCGGATTGGCATTGGCGGCCTCGATCACCACCGGCAGCACGCCGATCGGATCGGTGAGCGCCACCAGGCCCACGGCGGTGTTGATCAGGGACATCGGAAACGGTTGACAACGCCACTGCCATCACAGCCCGGCCCGGGCAGGCTGAGAGCACTGGGTTGCGGGGGATCGCGCACCATGGACGCTGACACCGGCGTTGGAGGGGCAGTCCCCCCCGCGGCCCTGCTGCTCGACCTCAACGGCGTGCTCTACGACGACCAGGGCGTGGTGGACGGCGCGGTGGCCACGGTGGCCGAGGCCCGCCGCCGTGGCCTGGCCATCCGCTACGTGACCAACACCGCCACCCGCCACCACGACAGCCTGGACGATGACCTCCAGGCCATGGGCTTTGCGGTGCGGCCCGGCGAACTGTTCACGGCGCCCCTGGCGGCCCTCGCCTGGCTGGAGCGCGAGCGGCGCAGGCCCCTCTGTCTGGTGCACGAGGCGATCGCTCCCCTTTACACCGGCCTGAGGGACGGCCCCCCCGACTGCGTGCTGCTCGGCGATGCCCGTGACCAGCTCTCCTACGCCAACCTCAACCGCGCCCTGGAGCTGTTGCTGAACGGGGCGCCGCTGATCGGCATCGGCATGAACCGGCGCTTCCGCGAGGGGGGCCGCTGGCTGCTCGATGCCGGCGCCTTCATCCGGGCGCTGGAGTATGGCGCCGACTGCACCGCCACGGTGATGGGCAAGCCCTCGCCCGCCTTCTACCGCGAGCTGGTGGACGCCCTGGGCCTGGAGCCGGCGCAGTGCCTGATGGTGGGGGACGACGTGGAAGCCGACGTGGCGGGGGCGATGGCCTGCGGGCTGCAGGCGGTGCTCACCGAAACCGGCAAATACCGCCCGGGCGACCGCGAGCGACTGCCACCCGGGGCCGGCCTGATTCCCAGCCTGCGGGAGCTGGGGCAACTGCTGGGCTGGTGAGGGCGAGGCTCAGACGGCGCCATCGGCCGGTTCCGGGCAGATCAGATCGGCGGCCCTGCGGGCATCGCTGAGCACCTGCAGCAGCACCCGGGGCGATTCGCGCAGGAGGGCGATCCAGCCCCCCAGGTAGGCGGCGTGGTTGGCCATGGCGCTGCCGATCTCCAGCCGGTCACCGAGCAGCACCGCGCCCAGCTCGGCCACCAGCTCCTCGCGGGCGTAGGCCCGGCCACCATCGCCGCCGCTGCCCATGCCGCCGGAGAGATCGCGTGCCAGGCGCGAGGGATGGCCGGTGGCGTGGATGGCCTCATGGGCCCAGGTGGCATAGAGGGCCGCCGGGCAGTGGAACGCCGCCCGCTCCGGCAGCAGGATGCGGTCCGGGCCGGGCAGATAGGAGGCGCGATCGCCGCCGAAG
>JAWOBH010000120.1:0-2501 GCA_046498125.1 Prochlorococcaceae cyanobacterium
GCTCGAAGGGCGGCCCCACGGTGAGATTGGATCGCTGGGTGAGCACCTGCGACACGATGCAGAGCTTGGCGGCATCCTCGAGGCAGAGATGGGTGTGGCCCACATTGTCGAGCGGAGGTTTGCCGTATTTGCTCTCGCCGATCTGCAGGAAAGGGGTTTCGCGGGTGGCCATGATCGCGTTGCCCTGGGGATAGATCAGATACAGGCCGTGGGGTTCAGCGCCGATCTGTCCGCCGAGAATGAAGCTGGCCTCGGAGCTGGCACCGACGCTGCGCAGGGCCTGCTGGTTTTCCTGCTGAACGGCCACATTCACCCGCCCCACATAGGCGGCGGCCTCGAACAGATAGTCGCAGTGGCGCAGATCACCCTGGCCCCCCTCCGCGGCCTCGAAGCCCTGATCCAGATCCCGGCGGATCCAGCTCACCACGGCCTGGGTGGTGGCCAGGTTGCCGGCCGCCAGCAGCACGAACAGCCGGTCGGCCGCCGGCTGGAACACATGCATCTTGCTGTAGGTGGAGATGTAGTCCACCCCGGCGTTGGTGCGGGAGTCGGAGGCCAGCACCAGGCCCTCCTCCAGCCAGTAGCCAACGCAGTAGGTCATGACGGGGACTCGTGCGGGTGGTCAGAGCTGTGGCTTCAGGGGCAAAGCCTATGGGTCCACGATCGGGGGCCCCGCTCAGAAGGCTTGCTGGCTGACGGTCACCGGCACCCCCAGCGACCCCGGCACACCCGGCTCCAGGGACTCCGCCAGCGCCGGCAGCAGCGGTGAGGCCAGCTGGCGGCGGATGCGCCAGTGGCAGTGCTGCAGGATCTGGCGGGCCACGTTGGCCCCGGTGGCCGCCTCGAAGCCGCTGAAGCCCGGGGCGCTGTTCGCCTCGCACACCCGGTAGCCCTCGCCGTCGAACAGAAGATCGATGCCGGCGATCTCCAGCCCCAGGGTCTGGGCGCAGTCGCGCGCCAGCACGTCGATCGCCTCATCCACCGGGAAGTTCTCGCCCCGGCCACCGCGGGTGATGTTGGCCTTGAAGCTGCCGTCCACGCTGCAGCGCAGCATCGCCCCCACCACCCGGCCGCCGATCACCCACACGCGCAGGTCCTGCCCCGGCCGCTCGCCGATGTATTCCTGCAGGATCAGCGACTTGCCCGCATCCAGACTGGCCACCAGTTCCATCAGGTCGCGGAAGCTCTCGCGGTTGCGGCTCAGGTAGATGCCTTCGCCGTAGGAGCCCGCCAGCACCTTCACCACACAGGGGAAGCCGATCTGGCGTTCCACCAGCTCGCTGTCCACCGGGAAGCGCACCAGCATCGTGCGCGGAATCGGCAGATTCATCTGGGCCAGCAGTTGCTGGCAGTAGAGCTTGTCCTTCACTGCTTCGATCGCGCGAGCCGTGTTGATCACGGGCACACCCAGATGTTCGAACTGGCGCAGGATCGCCAGGCTGAAGTAGCTGGTGCCGCTGCCGGTGCGCGCCAGCACGGCGTCGGGCAGGTCCACCTCCTCGCCCCGCCAGCGGATCGAGCGCCGACCGCCGCGCGTCACGATCAGGTCGATCTCATCGGGAGCCACCACCTGCAGATCGATGCCGAGGATGCGGCCCTCGTCCTGAAACCGCTGGTCCTCATAGGAGCCATCACCAGCCGAGGGCTTCTGCAGGATCCAGAGGTTCATGACCGGCAGCGGCTGGGCGTGGGCGGATCGCCACCTCACCCTGGGCACTGGCGGCCCAAGGGAGCGGTGATCCAGAGCACAGGCTCGCGGTGAGCGCCCTGACGCAGCCCGACATCCTGGAACTCCGGCGGCAGGATGGCCGCCCACGACAGGATCAGCAGCCTGTGCGCGATCAACCTCCGGCCGCTGCGCCCAGCCGCCTGGCGCGCAAGCTCAGCGCCTCCGATGCCGTGGTCATGGGCCTGGGGGCCATGGTGGGGGCGGGCATCTTCGCGGTGATCGGGCCGGCGGTGGCGATCGCCGGCAGCGGCGCCCTGGCGGCCCTGCTGCTGGCGGCCCTGGTGGCCTTCTGCAATGCCACCTCCTCGGCCCAGCTGGCGGCGATTCATCCCGAATCGGGGGGGGCCTACGTGTACGGACGCCGGCGGCTCGGGGCCTTCTGGGGCTATCTGGCCGGCTGGGGGTTCGTGGTGGGCAAGCTCGCCAGCTGCACGGCCATGGCCCTCACCTTCGCCAGCTATGGGGCGCCCACGCTGATGCGGCCCCTGGCGGTGGCCGCCGTGCTGGCGCTCACCGTGGTGAATCTGTTCGGGGTGAAGAAAACGGCGCAGCTCACCCGCCTGATCGTGGCCGTGGTGCTGCTGGCGCTGGTGGCCGTGATCCTGGCGGTGCTGCTGGGAGGCGAGGCCTCGTTCAGCCGCCTCACGGCCGAGCTCGACTGGCGCCCCCAGGCCATCCTCCAGGCGGCGGGTCTGTGGTTCTTCGCCTTCTCGGGCTATGCCCGGCTGGCGACCCTGGGGGAGGAGGTGGTGGATCCGCAGCGCACGATTCC
>JAWOBH010000160.1:0-3066 GCA_046498125.1 Prochlorococcaceae cyanobacterium
GGGAAAGAGTATGTGATCGATATAGATCTGTCCAAATTTTTCGATCGAGTAAACCACGACCGCCTGATCTATCTGCTTTCGGGTCATGTCACCGACAAACGGATACTTCGTCTGTTCGTCATGATTCTTCGCAGCGAGGTTATGGTGAACGGTGTGGTGCAGGGCCCATCCGCTGGGCGGGATCCCTGGGATTGCTGCCCTCCACCAGGATCTGCTCGAGGCGGCCGGCGTAGCGGGCGCTGCGCTGGCGGGCCTGGGCCTCCACCAGGGCGTTGAGTTCCCGCAGCCGCTCCACCTTGACCGCTTCCGGCAGCTGGTCGGGCCAGGTGGCCGCCGGGGTGTTGGGCCGTGGCGAGTAGGCGGCGGTGTTCACCGCATCGAAGCCGAGCTCCTCTATCAACGCGAGGGTGCGGCGGTACTGGGCGTCGGTTTCGCCCGGGAAGGCCACGATCACATCGGCACTGATGGCGGCATCGGGCATGCGCTCACGGATGCGCTCGATGATGCGGCGGTAGCGGTCCACCGTGTAGCCGCGCGCCATCGCCTTGAGCACGGCGTCGTCGCCGCTCTGGAAAGGGATGTGGAAGTGCTCGCACACCTTCGGCAGGGCGGCGCAGGCGTCGATCAGGCGCTCGGTGAAGTAGCGCGGGTGGCTGGTGGCGAAGCGGATCCGCTCGATGCCCTCCACGTCGTGGACGTGATGGAGCAGGTCGGTGAGGGTGTGCTGGCGCCGCCCTTCCGGGGTGATCCCGGGCAGGTCGCGGCCGTAGGCGTCGATGTTCTGGCCCAGCAGGGTGATCTCCTTGAACCCCCGGGCGGCCAGGCCCTCCATCTCCAGCCGGATGGACTCCGGCAGGCGGGATTGCTCCTTGCCGCGCACCGCGGGCACCACGCAGTAGGTGCAGCGCTCGTTGCAGCCGTAGATCACGTTCACCCAGCCGCACACCTGGCTGTCGCGGCGGGCCGTGGTGATGTCCTCGAGGATGTGGTGCTCGGCCGTGGCCACCACCTGCTGGCCCTGCTCCACCTGGGCCAGCAGGGTGTCGAGCCGGTTGGCGTGCTGGGGGCCCATCACCAGATCCAGCTCGGGCACGCGCCGCAGCAGCGCTTCGCCCTCCTGCTGGGCCACGCAGCCCGCCACCACCAGGGTGAGGTGGGGATTGGTGCGCTTGCGCTGGGCCTGGCGACCCAGGTAGCTGTACACCTTCTGCTCGGCGTTGTCGCGGATCGTGCAGGTGTTGTAGAGCACCAGATCGGCCTCGAGCTCAGCCGGGGCCTCGCGGTAGCCCATCGATTCGAGGATCCCGGCCATGCGCTCGGAATCGGTCTTGTTCATCTGGCAGCCGAAGGTGGTGATCCAGTAGCTGCCGCGGCCCTGGCTCGCTTGGGAGCGGTGGGCCTGAGGCGCTGGATCTGCGCCTGATCCCGGGGCTGCACCGGGTGCTGGAGAGAGGGTGGCCGTCATGGCAAACCAGTGTGGTGGATCGGCCCCCGCCGCTGGCGTTCAGCCCTGCTCGAGCACCAGTAGCTCCCCGCCTGTTCGGCCACCACATCGGCGGTGCGCTGGGAATGGTTGAGAAAGGCGATCTCCCCGAGGCACACGCTGGGGCTGAAGGTGGCCAGGCGCATGGGTGGATCGCTGGCCGGCGGACCCAGCACGGCGCTCCAGCAACGGTTCGAGCTGGCTGCGGGTGCGCGCCGGCAGCATCTCCAGGAGCCCCAGGAGGCAGCGTTCGGGCGCGTTCTCGTCCACCTTCTGCACCACAGTCTCCAGAAGCATGGTTTCCGAGGCTTCCTGAGCCCGGCCGAGGCTGGGGAAGTAGGTGCCCTGCCCTTGCAGGTCCAGATCGCCGTCGGCGGACATGACCACGTTGTAGAGCCACTGGCCGGTGTGGTCGTACATCCCGTAACTGCCCATCACTGCAAGATCCCGACAGGTGACCGACACCGAACACTGGCGGAAGCAGAGCTGCAGGCCAGGCTCCGGATCGGTATTCCGGATCGGTATTGATGATGTCGAAGTTGCGCAACAGATGACCGATGGCCCGGTTTCGATGCCCCGTATCCCGTAGCGAATTGAAGGAATCGCCGGAGGGCTCCACCCCGACCTTGGAGTCCATAGGCTCATGGGCCTACAACGTCAAAGCCAACGCATCGGTGAATGGCTTCGAGATCGATTGAATGGTGAACTCTTGTCCAGTTTCGCCGATCTCATCGACGCAGCCATCGGTGGTGGCGATCACGATGCCGAAATCCCTGGGATCGACCTGGGCGAGCTCCGGGATGCGGTCGTGCGGCTTGCCCTCGTCAAAATCGCGGTATCGGGAATGCAGATCCTCCAGGATTCGCTGAATGGCATCAGCAGTTCTCTCCGGGCTCTGCATTGCGACACTGTGATCACTGGCGGATCACAAGCCCCCCATCTCCTGGGTTCTGTGACCACCGCTACCGCCGGGCATTCGCCTCAGCCAGGCTGTGCGAACTTGAGAGATTGACAGCCATTCATGCGCTGCCGCCTGCACCGTTTCCAGCTCACCAAGGCCGTTCCGCTGGCGATCAGTCGCGGCACCACCGCGGCGGTGGAGCATCTGCGCCTGGAACTCGAGCACGACGGCATCACCGGCCTGGGTGAGACCGGGGGCCTGGACACCGGCCATCGTCGCTACGAGACAGGTGCCATCGCCGCGGAGCTGGAGGCCTTCCTGCCGCGCCTCGAGCCCCTGGCGCCCGAGCCCCTCCAGGCCTTTGAGCCCCTGCTGGCGGCGCTGTCGCCGCCAGCCCGCTGCGGCCTCGATCTGGCCCTGCACGACTGGTGGGGCAAGCGGCTGGGCCAGCCGCTGCATCGGCTCTGGAGACTGGATCCGGGAGCCTGTGTCGCCACCAGCGTCACCCTGGGCCTGGCGTCCCCCGAGGCGGTGCTGGCGCGGCTGGAGCGCTGGTGGGCCCAGTTGCCGGCCACCCGCATCAAGCTCAAGCTGGGCAGCCCCGATGGGCTCGACCACGATTGCCGGCTGCTGGAGGTGGTGGCAGCGGCGATCGAACGGCGCCGCCAGAGCACAGGCGCCC
>JAWOBH010000165.1:0-3509 GCA_046498125.1 Prochlorococcaceae cyanobacterium
ATTAGATCTGGGTTGAGGAGCTTGTAGCGTATGCTCTCAATGCAGGGAGACTTCTGCGTTGCAAAAAAATGTTGGATGGATGAAGACCCGCATTTTCCTGGGCCTACATGAAGAATTAGTTTTGTTTCCACTGTCTTTTTCTTGGGCTAAGGTTGCTCTTTGGTTGTCTGCAACGCTGTGGCTGAGCGGCAGCCGTAGCGCGAAGCGCGGAGAGTGCCCGGCCAGCACCGCTGGCAGGCTGTCCGCTCGAGCCACGGGTTAGACCGCACGTCGTTGGCAGTGCCGCAAGGTCATACGTACAGCCTGCCCTTCAGTACGGACCATCTGTCAGGCGCTCCGACAACCACCACAGATTTCCGAATGGGTCTCTGATTCCGCCCTGCCTGTCATTGTATGGCATGTTCGCTACATCCATGATCTTTACGCTCCCCGCAGACATGGCCTTCAACATCGCCTCATCAGCGCTCTCGACGTAGAGGTAGTACGAAGCCGCCATGGCAGGAAACTCTGTTGATGCCTCACTGACCATGACAGTTGATGTTCCAATCTGCACTTGTGCGTTTGCGATGCGCTCGCCGGTCATGTGGCGGCCTATCTCGACACCACCAAATGCCTTAGCGAGGAATTGAAGAAAGCGGTCAGCGCCTTCCACGAAGAAGTACGGAGTGACGGTATTGAAACCCGGTGGAATGCGCATGGAATCTCCGTTTGAGTGGCCTAACGCTCAATGGGCTGGTCCGGTATCCAACGAGCCTCCAATCCTTTGGTCCGCCTAAACACCCTTGGGGTTTCCGTCCATGAAGTGCAAGCCTGTTCCATGCCTCGGTTTTCACGCGTCAGGGCCACGTAGGCGAGGATCTTATGCGGATCCGATAACTACCTGTGAGTCCTGATACACAATTACAGATCGTCGGCTGGGCTGGAGACGCCCTGGGCCACGATTCAGCACGGGGGTGTAGATCATCGTGGTCTTCAGGTCGCTGTGGCTCAGCAGTTCCTGAATGGTGCGGATGTCCTGTCCGCGCTCCAGCAGATGGGTGGCGAAGGAGTGGCGCAGGCTGTGGCAGGTGGCCGGCTTGGTGATCCCCGCAGCCAGCACCGCCCGGCGCACGGGTTGACGATTGCACCAGCGGCTGTGTTGCGGGAACACCCACTGCCAACCCCATTCCACAGGCGCATTCGGATCCTTGCGGGCGAGCGCATGGGGCAGCTGCACCCGTCCCCAGCCGTCGGCCAGATCCCGTTGGTGGATCGTCCTCACCTCCTGCAGATGGCAGCGCAGCGGATCCGCCACGCGACGGGGCAGCAGGATGAGACGGTCCTTGCCGCCCTTGCCGTTGCGCACCGTGAGTTCCTGCCGGCTGACGTCCAGGTCATGCACCCGCAGCCGCAACGCTTCCAACCGCTTCGCGGAAGCCGTTGGCTACAGCCGCAGGCCGCTGCCGTAGAGCAGGCCCGCCACCAGCGCCTCGCCACCCTCCAGCCGCTGCAGCACAGGCCGCACCCACTCCGTGGGTGGCGCAGCCCGTGAAGTGCAGAAACCTCCTGTGCCACTGCTCATAGGTCGTCACCGTGCGCCGGGCGTAGTGCCGCACCTGCAGTTCCTCGCGGTAGCGCTGAATCCAGGCCAGGCGGCCTGGGTTGATCGGGCATGTCGGACTGCGCCACGGCTATGCCTCAGGGTTGCCACTGGCAGCGGCTCCTCAACAATCGAGTGAGGTGCGCCTTTCGGCATCGCTGATGTCGCCCCGCTCGCGCAGCCACTGGCGCCGGCGCAGTCTTCCGTAGGCCTGGCAGAACTCCTCCCCCAGCCCCAGGCGCAGGCGGTTGTCGGCATCGAAGGCATCGAGGGCCTCGCCCAGGTCTGCCGGTAGCCGGGGGCAGACGTCTGGCGCCAGCGGGGCGGCGTAGTTGTCGTTGTCACGGCGGGGGCCGGGCTTCAGCCGGCGCTCGATGCCGTCCAGGCCGGCCGCCAGGATCGCTGCCTGCAGCAGGTAGGGGTGGGCCGAGCCGTCGGGCAGCCGCAGCTCCAGCCGCTGGTCGTCGGGGATGCGCAGCATGTGGGTGCGGTTGTTGCCGCTGTAGCTGATGCCCGCCGGGCTCCAGGTGGCCCCGGAGGTGGTGGGCGGCGCCGCCAGCCGCCGGTAGCTGTTCACCGTGGGGTTGGTGAGGGCGCAGAGGGCCGGGGCGTGCTCCAGCAGGCCCGCCAGGAACTGGTAGGCCAGCGCCGAGAGGCCCAGCTCGCCGGCGGGATCGTGGAACAGGTTGGTGCCGGCTCCCGGGGCGCCGGCGGCAGACGTGCCCGGCGCGCCCCAGAGCGAGAGGTGGGTGTGGCAGCCGTTGCCGGTGCGCTCGGCGAAGGGCTTGGCCATGAAGCTGGCCTTCAGGCCCTCCTGCTCCGCCAGCGTCTTCACCATCACCTTGAAGAAGGCGTGGCGGTCGGCGGTGGTGAGGGCATTGGCGAAGGTCCAGTTCACCTCGAACTGGCCGTTGGCGTCCTCGTGATCGGCCTGGTAAGGCCCCCAGCCCAGCTGCTCCATCGCCTCCAGCAGCGGCCCGATCAGCCCGTAGCGGCGCATCAGGGCCAGCTGGTCGTAGCAGGGCTTCTCCTGGTGATCGGCGGGATCGGCGATGCCGCCACCATCGGCGTCCAGCAGGAAGAACTCGGCCTCCACGCCGCTGCGCAGCTCGTAGCCCAGGGCTGCGGCCCGCTCCAGCTGGCGGCGCAGCAGCCGGCGGGGGCACTGGGCCATGGGGGCGCCGGCCAGCACCAGCTCGGCCGCCACCCAGCCCACCTCCGGCTGCCAGGGCAGGGGGGTGAGGCTGGCCGGATCGGGGATCGCCATCACGTCCCCATCGGCCGGAGAGAGATCCAGCCAGGCGGCGAAGCCCGCGAACCCGGCCCCGTCGCGGGCCATGGCCGGGATCGCCGCGGCGGGCACGAGCTTGGCCCGCTGGATGCCGAACAGATCGGTGAAGGAGATCAGCAGGAACGTCAGCTGCAGCTCGCGGGCCTGGCTGGCGAGATCGGTCATGGTGAAGTGGAGGGGGGCGGAGGATCGGGGGCCGGGGATCAGCTGGACAGCAGCCGCTCGACGATGTGGCGCAGCTGCCGCTGCTCGGCGGCACTGCTGTGGGGGTTGCCGGCCCGGTGGCCCAGCTCCGACTCGATCACGTGGACGTCGGCGCCGGGGATGGCCGCCGCGTCGGCGGCCAGGTCGGCCGGGGTGAAGTAAAGGTCGTGGCTGCCGGCCACCACCGCGGCGCGGGCCCGGATCCGGCCCAGGGCGGCGTTGAGGTCACCGCCGTCGGCCACGTCGTGGGCCAGCCAGGTGTCGAGCATGGCGATCAGGTCGCGCGGGTCATGGCGCTGGTAGTGGGGCAGCCACTGCTGGCGTACGTGCTCCTCCACCGGTTCGCTGAGGGTGTGGAAGAAGGGCTGGCTCGCGGCCCAGCTGGCGTAGATCAGTGCGTAGGTGAGCAGGCCCTGCTCGGGCTCGGCGTTGAAG
>JAWOBH010000199.1:0-4821 GCA_046498125.1 Prochlorococcaceae cyanobacterium
GTGTTCATCGGCCTTCAGGGCCTGTCCCTCTCGGGCTGGCAGGCCTCGCGCCTGATCAACCCGGGCGGTCGCCTTGAGCTCAGCCCCCTGCGGGCACCGGCGATCAGGGCCCCGGCAGAGACCCCTGCCACTCCGGTCCGCGGCCTGTGGTGATCAGGCCTTGGGAGCTGGGGTCTGCAGGGTGCGCTCGAGCCGCTGCAGCCGTTTGCGGGCCGTCGTGTTGCCGGCGTCGAGCTCCAGCACCCGCCGGTAGGTCTGGCTGGCTTCCTCGAGGCTTCCCTGCTTGTCGAGGGCGTAGGCCAGGTTGTTGAGGGCCACCGGGTAGTCAGGCCGGGCGTCCAGCGCCGAGCGGTAGTGACGGATGGCGCTCTTGTAGTTGTTCTGGGCGGCCAGCGCGAAGCCCAGAGCGTTCTCGATCAGAGCCACGGCATCCGGGGGATCCTCGCCAGCCCGGGCCAGCTTGAGGGCCTTGCGCAGGTTGTCCACCGCCTGGCTGTAGAAGCGCTTGCGCAGCTGCACCGACGCCAGCTCATAGAGCGCGGCCGCCTCGTTGGTCTGGCCCTCTTCAGCCCCCCGTTCCAGGCGGGCCAGGGTGACCTCATCGCGGCGGACACGCCAGATCTGGCGGGTAACCACGGCTGCCGCCACGCCCAGCAGCAGCACGAGGCCGATCAGGTAGGCCTGAGGCAGGAGGTTGTCCAAGGACTACCCGTTGCGGAGATCAGTTCGTTGCTGTGCCGGTCTTTGCTGTGCCGGCCACGGCGGAGAAGCTGCCGGGATCGACCACCGCCAGCTGAGCGAGCATCTTGCGGTTCAGGCGCACATCGGCCTTCTTGAGGCCACCGATCAGCCGGCTGTAGCTGAGGCCGTTGAGCCGGGCGGCGGCGTTGATGCGGGCGATCCAGAGGCGACGGAAGTCACGCTTGCGCCGGCGCCGGTCGCGGTAGGCGTTGCAGAGAGCCTTCATCACCCGCTGGTTGGCGGTGCGGAACAGGCTGCCGTTGCCACCGCGGAAACCCCGGGCCAGGCGCAGGATCTTGTTGCGGCGTTTGCGGGCGACGTTGCCTCTCTTGACGCGAGCCATGGCGGGGATTCAGGGGGGTCTGGCGAAGGTAAGGACGAAGGAGTGGCTGCCGGATGTCAGCGGATGTCAGGCGTAGGGGAGCATGGCGCTCACGTTGTCGGCGTCGCGCTCATCGACGACGACCATGGTGCCCAGGAAGCGCTTGCGCTTGGAGCTCTTGTGATCGAGCAGGTGGTTGCGGAAGGCATGGCGACGCATGAACTTGCCGCTGCCGGTGACCTTGAATCGCTTGGCGGCCGCTCGGCGGGTCTTGAGCTTCGGCATCTCTCCTGACGCTGGCACAAGCGAACACCCTACGACGCGATTGATCCCCCCCTCTCCGCGCCGCTCCTGCAGGATTGGGACGCCCGCTGGCCTGCGCAGCCGCTGCAGCCCCCAAGCAGCCCCCAAGCAGCCCTCCAGGCAGTCCGCCCCATCCGTCCGCCGCAACCCGCTGCAGCCCATGCTCCGGCCGCGTTCCCCCGTCCGCTTCCACCCCCACAAGCCCTGCCCGCCAGGACGCCGGGCCGCCTGGAGCGCGCCGCTGCGCCAGCTGGCGCCCCTGGGGCTTGCCCTGCCGGTGCTGCTGGCCGGGGGGTGCCGCGCCGAACCGCCGCCCCCCCCGGCCGCCCCCGCCGAGGCCCTGCACTGGCCGGTGCCCAGCCCGCCCCCGGTGGAGACCCAGACGCCCGTGATCTGGGTGGCCCTGGCCTCCCGCCTGCGCCCCTCCCAGCCGATTGAGCTGCGCAGCGCCAAGGGGCTGCTGACGCTGGTGGCTCCTGATGGTGCCCGCTACCAGACCAACAGCCTGGTGCTGCACTGGAGCCAGGAACCGGTGGATCCGCCCCAGCGCATCCGCCGCCAGGTGCTGGGACCGTTCGCCAGCTACGAGAGCGCCGCCGAGGCCGCTCGCCGCTGGCGCCGGGCCGGGGCCGACCCGGTGATCGGCTATCCCCGCGACTGGGAGGTGTGGGCGGCGGCTGATGCTCCGCTGCCGCCCGAGCTGGGCCCGGCCCGCCTGGTGGAGCAGGTGCACAGCCAGCGGGCGGTGCTGGAGCTGCGGCGCGACAGCGGCCCGGTGCTGCTCAGCGCCGGCCTGACCCTGGAGACCCCGGGCGGGCTGCGCTGGGACGGCGGTGCCAAAGCCGGCAGCGGCGTGTTCGCCGGTCCGTTCCGGCTCCTGCCCGACGCCCACGGCGGCTGGAGCCTGGTGGAAACCGTGCCCCTGGAGCGTTACCTGCAGGGGGTGGTGCCCCATGAGATCGGTGCCGGCTCACCCCCAGTGGCTCTGGCCGCCCAGGCGGTGCTGGCCCGCACCTACGCCCTGCGCAACCTGGCGCGCTTCGCCGTGGACGGCTACCACCTCTGCGCCACGGTGCAGTGCCAGGTGTACGCCGATCCGCGCACGGCAGGCCCGGCGGTGCGGCAGGCCATCGACGCCACCCGCCACCAGGTGCTGGCCTGGGAGGGCCGGCCGATCAGCGGTGTGTATCACGCCACCAACGGCGGCGTCTCCGCCGGCTTCGAGGAGGTGTGGAGCGGCGAACCGGTGCCCTACCTGCGGCCCCGGGTGGATGGCGGCGGCGCCCTCGAGCAGCGCTTCCCACTGCCCCTGGCCGCCGCCCAGGTGGGCCCCCTGCTGTCCACCCCCGGCCTCCACGGCGCCGACCACCCCCGCTTCCGCTGGACCCGCACCCTGGAGGCGGGCGAGATGCGCCAGGCCCTGCAGGCCCAGGCCCCCCAGCTCGGCAGCCCCGAGCGCGTGAGCGTGCTGGAGCGGGGACCGAGCGGTCGGGTGCTGGCCCTGGAGATCGCCGGCAGCGGCGGCCAGAGCGCGGTGCTGCGGCTGGATGCCATCCGCCGCACCTTCGCCCAGCTGCCCAGCACCCTGTTTGTGGTGGAGCCGGCCGGGCCGGGCCGCTGGCGCTTCGTGGGCGGCGGCTTCGGCCATGGCGCCGGCCTTTCCCAGGCCGGTGCCATCGACCTGGCCCGGCGGGGCTGGAGCCTGGAGCGGATTCTCGATCACTACTACCCGGGCACCCAGCTGCTGCTCCTCTCGGCCCTCGGCCCCGGCCTCAGCGGGGAAGCCCCCTAGAGTTCGCCGGAATCCGGGATCGCCATGGCCGCTGACACCAGTGCCAACGATCGCCGTCGGGGCAAGTCGGCACTGTTCGTGCTCGTGTGCGGCTGCGCCGGCCTGGGCCCCCACTGGCTGGAGCCAGGCCTGCGGCTGCTGCCCGCCATCGCCATGGCCCTGTTTCTGGGTGGCTACAGCTTCCGCACGGTGCTGGTGCCGGCCCTGGGCGGCCGCCGGCCGGCCCTGGTCCAGCAACCGCTGGCGACTGCCGGCAAGGCCACCGCCGCGGAGGCCAGCGCTGCGGCCGCTCAGCTGCCGCCGGCGGTGGATGTGGTGGTGGCCGCCCGCGATGAGCAGGCCGTGATCGCCCGCCTGGTGGAGCGCATCGCCGCCCTGCGCTACCCGCCCCAGCAGCTGCGCCTGTGGGTGGTGGATGACGGCAGCAGCGACCGCACTCCCCAGTTGCTGGGGGAGCTGCAGGCCCGGCACCGCTTTCTGCAGGTGCTGCGCCGGGAACCCGATGCCGGAGGCGGCAAGTCCGGCGCCCTGAATCTGGCCCTCACCCAGCTGCGTGCCCCCTGGATGCTGGTGCTGGACGCCGACGCAGACCTGCAGCCCGACACCCTCGAGCGGCTGATTCCCCTGGCGGAGGCGGGGGGCTGGGGAGCGGTTCAGCTTCGCAAGGCAGTGGCCAACCCCGAGGCCAACTGGCTCACCCGCGCCCAGGCCATGGAGATGGTGCTCGATGCCGTGGTCCAGGAGGGGCGTCTGATGCGGGGTGGCGTGGTGGAGCTGCGCGGCAATGGCCAGCTGCTGCGGCGGGCGTCACTGCTCAGCTCCGGCGGTTTCAATGAGGCCACCGTCACCGACGATCTCGATCTCAGCATCCGCCTGCTGCTGGACCGCCAGCCGGTGGCAATCGCCTGGGATCCAGCGGTGAGCGAGGAGGCGGTGCTTGGCCTGCCAGCACTGTGGCGGCAGCGGCAGCGCTGGGCGGAGGGCGGTCTGCAGCGCTTCTTCGACTACGCCCCAGGCCTGCTCTCCCCACGCCTTGGGGGTCGCCTCAAGCTCGATCTCGCCAGCTTCTTCCTGCTCCAGTACGTGTTGCCGGTGGTGGCGGCCGCCGACCTGCTGGGAGCCGCCCTCACCCGTACCCTGCCCACCATCTGGCCACTGTCGTTCGTGGCCTTCGGCCTCTCCGGGGTGTCGATCCTGGTGGGGTGCCGTCGCTCCAGCGAGGGCCCGCCGCTGCCGGCCATGGGCCCGCTCACCCTGGCTCTGGGCATCGTCTACCTGGGGCACTGGTTCCTGGTGATTCCCTGGACCACCCTGCGCATGGCCCTGCTGCCCAAGCGGCTGGTGTGGGCCAAGACTCTGCATCTGGGCGAGGATCCGGCCACCGCCTGAGCGCCGCCTGGTCTGAGCTCAGCCGTCGCCCCCCTGGAGGTCGTCCAGGGGCCCGTCGTAGTCGATCACTTCGCCGTTGAAGAACTCCGCCAGCCGGCGGGCCTGCTGGTCCAGCGAGGATCCGGGGGGCGGCACCGCGGTCGGCTCTGGTGGCTGGGGGGTGGCGCCGCTGGCGGACGGGGCGGCCGCTGAGGGCGGTTCCGGGGGGGGCTCCGGCGCGGGTGCCTGCGCTGGTCTGGTCGTCACCCTGGAGACCACCGCCGGGGCCGCTGAC
>JAWOBH010000269.1:0-7939 GCA_046498125.1 Prochlorococcaceae cyanobacterium
TCTGCACCGGACTGCCGGACCAGGCGCGACAGGATCTGCAGTGGCAGTAGCCCATGATTTCCGGTTCGCCGCAGATCTCGATCTGGACTGAACCGCAGTAGCAGGAACCCTGATAAACTGTTGTCATGGATGAACTGTTGTCATGGACTGGTTCGTTGAGCAACCTGGGCCTTCCCCCTCCATGAGGGTATGCCCATCCAGCCCTCACCCCGCCGCGTTCCGGTAAGGAAACAGCCGCCGGCTGCGGTTGGCGATGGCCACCAGGGCGAGCATCACCGGCACTTCCACCAGCACGCCCACCACGGTGGCCAGGGCGGCGCCGGAGCGCACGCCGAACAGGCTGATGGCCACCGCCACCGCCAGCTCGAAGAAGTTGGAGGCGCCGATCAGGGCGCCCGGGGCGGCCACGTCGTGCTGCTGGTGGCAGGCGCGCATGCCCAGGGCGGTGAGCAGGAAGATCAGCACGGTCTGCAGGATCAGCGGGATCGCCACCAGCACGATCAGGGCGGGGTTCTCGACGATGCGGCCGGCCTGGAAGCCGAACAGCAGCGTCACTGTGGCCAGCAGGCCGACGATCGCCCAGGGCTTGAGCACCCGCTCCAGGTGCTCGATGGCGCGCTCGCTGGCCAGGAAGCGGCGGGTGAGCCAGCCGGCCGCCAGGGGGATCACCACGAACAGGCCCACCGAGAGCTGCAGGGTGTCCCAGGGCACCACCACCTGGCTCACGCCCAGCAGCAGCGCGGCGATGGGGGCGAAGGCCACCACCATGATCAGGTCATTCACCGCCACCTGCACCAGGGTGTAGGTGGCATTGCCGCGGCAGAGCTGGCTCCACACGAACACCATCGCCGTGCAGGGGGCCACCCCCAGCAGGATCATGCCGGCGATCAGTTCATCGCCCAGCTCCGGCGGGATCAAGGCCGCGAAGATGCCGCGGATGAACCACCAGGCCAGCAGCGCCATGGTGAACGGTTTCACCAGCCAGTTCATCCCCACCGTCACCAGCAGCGGCTGGGGGTTGCGGCCGATGCGGCGCACGGCGCCGAAGTCCACCGCCAGCATCATCGGGTAGATCATCAGCCAGATCAGCACCGCGATCACCAGGTTGATCTGGGCGATCTGGATGCCCCCCAGCAGCGTGAACAGGCCAGGGAAGGCCTGGCCCAGGGCAATGCCGCCGGCGATGGCCAGGGCGACCCAGAGGCTCAGCCAGCGTTCGAAGATGCCCATCTCAATCGCAGCAGGGTGTGGCCGGAGCGGTGCACTGGCGCGCCAGGGCCGCCAGCCAGCCCTGCAGGGCCTCCAGGGCTTCCGGGCGCAGGCGGTAGTACACCCAGCGACCGCTGTGACGGTCGCTCAGGAGCCCGGCATCCCGCAGCACCTTGAGGTGAAACGACAGGCGCGACTGGGCCAGGCCCAGCTCGGTGGTGAGATCACACACGCAGCGCTCACCGCCGGCGAGGGCTTCCAGCACCTGCAGCCGACAGGGATCGGCCAGGGCCTTGAGCAGCGCCCGCGCCTGCTCGCTGTCCAGATGGGTGCCCAGAGCCTTGGCGGGGGAATCTCTTAACCCGTTCATAAAATCCATCAAGCACCATTGATGTGAGAGTACTGCCAGTCGCTCTGGCGCTGTGCGCATCGGCATCAACGGCTTCGGCCGCATCGGCCGCCTGGTGTTCCGGGCCCTCTGGGGCCGCCCCGGCATCGAGCTGGTGCACGTCAACGACTGCGCCGGCGATGCCGCCACCGCCGCCCACCTGCTGGAGTTCGACTCGGTGCACGGCCGCTGGGGCCACCCGGTGACGGCCCAGGCCGCCGGTTTCACTGTGGAGGGCAGAGCTGTGGGCTACTCCCAGGTCAGCCACCCCGCTGTCGTTCCCTGGGCCGATGCCGGCGTGCGGCTGGTGCTGGAGTGCAGCGGCAAGGTGAAGACACCCGAGGCCCTGGCCGCCTACTTCTACGAGGACGACATCGCCAAGGTGATCGTGGCCTGCCCGGTGAAGGGCGATCTCGACGGCGTGGAGATCCCCAACATCGTGTTCGGCATCAACCACGCCACCTACCAGCCGGATCGCCACCGCCTGCTCACCGCCGCCTCCTGCACCACCAACTGCCTGGCGCCGGTGGTGAAGGTGGTGCATGAGAGCTTTGGCATCCGCCACGGCTCGATCACCACCCTGCACGATGTCACCAACACCCAGGTGGTGATCGACAGCTTCAAGAGCGACCTGCGCCGCGCCCGCTCCTGCCTGCAGAACCTGATCCCCACCAGCACCGGTTCGGCCCGGGCGATCGGGCTGATCTTTCCCGACCTGCAGGGCCGCCTCAACGGCCACGCCATCCGCGTGCCGCTGCTCAATGCCTCGATCACCGACGCTGTGTTCGAGCTGGAGCGCAGCGTCACGGTGGAGGAGGTGAACGGCGCCTTCGAGGCCGCCGCCAACGGCCCCCTGCAGGGGATCCTCGGTTACGAAACCCGGCCGCTGGTGTCCAGCGATTTCCTCAACGACAGCCGCAGCTCGATCGTGGACGCCCGCTCCACCCTGGTGGTGAACGGCACCCAGCTCAAGGTGTACGCCTGGTACGACAACGAGTGGGGCTACAGCTGCCGCATGGCCGATCTGGCCTGCCACGTGATCGCCCAGGAGGCCGGCTGATGCGCGCGCTCTCACCGGTTCAGCAGTACAGCATCATCACGGCCAACAACTGGGCGTTCACCATCACCGATGGAGCCCTGCGCATGCTGGTGGTGTTCCACTTTCTGCAGCTGGGGTTCACCACCCTGGAGGTGGCCTTCCTGTTCATTTTCTATGAGTTCTTCGGGATTCTCACCAACCTCTACGGCGGCTGGCTGGGGGCCCGTTTCGGCCTCAAGCTCACGCTCTGGATCGGCACGGTGCTGCAGATCGTGGCCCTGCTGCTGCTGGTGCCGGTGGCGGACACCTGGCCCAGGCTGCTCTCGGTGGTGTGGGTGATGGTGGCCCAGGCCCTCAGCGGCATCGCCAAGGATCTCGAGAAGATGAGCGCCAAGAGTGCCATTCGCGTGGTGGTTCCTGAAACCCCCGACGATCACAGCCGCGGCGAGGGGCAGTTGTTTCGCTGGGTGGCCATCCTCACCGGCGCCAAGAACGCCCTCAAGGGCCTGGGCTTTTTTGTGGGCGGTGTTCTGCTCACCACCGTGGGCTTCAACGCGGGGGTTGTGGTGCTGGCTGGCTGGCTGGCGGTGGCCTTTCTGGTCACCTTGCTGCTGCCTCGAGACATCGGCAGGATGAAGATCAAACCCGCCTTCAAGTCCCTGCTGTCCAAGAGCGAGGGCATCAATGTGCTGTCGCTGGCCCGTTTCTTCCTGTTCGGTGCCCGCGACGTGTGGTTCGTGGTGGCCCTGCCGGTGTTTCTGCAGGCGAGCCTCGGCTGGGACTTCTGGAAGGTGGGCGGCTTCATGGGCCTGTGGGTGATCGGCTACGGGATCATCCAGGGTTCCGCCCCCAGCCTGCGCCGGGCCTGGGGCAGCGATCGGCCCCCCGGTCCGCCGGCCGTGCAGTTCTGGGCGGCCGTGCTCACGGCGATTCCGGCGCTGATCGCCATCACCCTCTGGCGTGAGGTGGGCAACCCCGGCATCGCCGTGGTGGTGGGGCTGATGGTGTTCGGGGTGGTGTTTGCCATGAATTCCTCGATTCACAGCTACATGATTCTCGCCTACACCGAAGCCGACGATGTGAGCCTGAATGTGGGCTTCTACTACATGGCCAATGCCGCCGGCCGTCTGTTGGGCACCCTGTTGTCCGGGGCCCTGTTCCTGGTGGGCGGGCTGCAGGCCTGTCTGTGGGCCTCCTGTCTTCTGGTGATCCTGGCCTTCCTCGCCGGCAGGCGGCTGCCCACGCCACCGCGGCAGCTGCAGCCGGCTTAGCGGTAGCCCTCCTTGCGGGTGTCCTCGAAGCTGCGGCGCAGGGCCTCGCCGATGGACAGGCCGATCGGCAGATCGCCGCCGAAGGAGGTGCCGAGGATGTGGCGGTAGAGCTTGGTCTCCACCAGTCGGTAGGTGTCGGCGGGCAGCGGGATGTAGCCGGCCTCCTCCACGAAGCGCAGGCCGTTGCCCACCGTGAAGCCCACGAAGCTGCGGATGGTGTCGTCGCTGCGCATCTGCTGATCGTTCACGTAGATGAACAGCGGCCGCGACAGGGGCCTGTAGCTGCCGTCCTGGGCCGTCTCCACCGATGGTGCCACGGGGATGCCATCGGGGCCGGCGATGGCCAGGGCGTTGAGGCGATCGCGGTTGGCCTGGTAGTAGGCGAAGCCGAAATAGCCCATGGCGTTGGGGTCGTCGGCCACGCAGCGCACGATCACGGTGTCGTCCTCGCTGGTCTCCACGTCCGTGCGGGTGTTCGCCTTGTCGCCGTTGATGGCCTCGTTGAAGTAGTCGAAGGTGCCGGAGTCGGCGCCGGGGCCGCAGAGGCGCAGGGGCCGATCGGGCCAGTCGATGTTGATCTGTTTCCAGTTGGTCACCTGGCCCTCGGCCTCCTTCGACCAGGTGCGCGCGAGCTCCTTTGTGGTGATGGCGCTGGCCCAGTCGTTGTCGCCGTTCACCACCACCGTGAGGGCATCGAAGGCCAGGGGCAGCTCGATGAAGGTGATGCCCTGGTCGGCGCAGGCCTGGAGCTCGGCGCTGCTGATCGGGCGGGAGGCATTGGCGATGGGGATGGCGCCCTGGCAGAACTCACGCATGCCACCGGTGGTGCCCACTTCGGAGAGGTTCACGGTGACGTCGCGGCCGCGCTCGGTTTTCGCGAAGGCCTCGATGGCCTTCTCGATCACCGGGAACACGGTGCTGGAGCCGCTGATGGTGAGGGTGCCGGCACCACCAGTGGCATCGGTGCTGTCAGCGACGCGACCGCCGCAACCGCTCACGAGGGCCAGGGAAGCCGTGAGCAGGAGGGCGGAGAACGGGCGGGCCATGGGGGAGGGAACGCGCCAGGCCAGCCTGATTGAACAAGGTTTGTTGTTGGTTAAGGGCAGGTCAGGATTCTCGCTTTGCAAGGGTTTGTGATCCATTGCCGGCACCACCGGCGGCGGGACAAAAAAAGGGGGCCGTCTCCGGCCCCCGTGGATCCTGGGAAGGAGGGTCACTCCTTGATCTTCTCCACCTCGGCCAGGGTGCGCTTGAGCAGATCACCCTTGATGGGCACGTAGCCCAGTTCGGACGCCGTGGCCTGGGGGCCGTCCTGCAGGGACCAGGTGAGGAAGGTGCGCACGGCCTCGGCCTTCTCGGCACCCTGACCGCTCTGGTAGGCCAGGATCCAGGTGAAGGCCACGATCGGGAAGCTGTCGGCGCCGGCAGGGTTGCAGTCTTCGCCACCAAGCCGCTCATCGAGCTGAACGCGGTTGAGGGCGGCCGCACCGCTCTCGGACGTGGGCATCACGAAGCTGCCCTCCTTGTTCTGGAGTGCCGCCGCCTTGATGTCGCCGCGCACGAAGGCCTGGTTCACGTAGCCGATGGAGCCGGGGGTGTTGCTGATCACACCGGCCACGCCCTCGTTGCCCTTGCCGCCCACGCCCACGGGCCAGTCGACGGCCTTGCCCACGCCCACCTTGTCCTTCCACTCCTCGGAGAAGCAGGCCAGGGAGTTGGTGAAGGCGAAGGTGGTGCCGGAGCCGTCACTGCGGTGGGCCACGGTGATCGGGCCGGCCGGGCAGCCGATCTCCTGCCAGTCGGTGATCTTACCCAGGAAGATGTCGGCCACCTGGGCCTGGGTGAGCTGGAGGTCGGGACAGTCGGCGTTGTTGTAGGCCACCGGAACGGTGCCGCCCAGCATGGGGATCTGCACGGCGCCGCGCTCCGCGGCGGCACCACTGTTGAAGTCCTCATCGGAGAGCTGCTCATCGGTGGCGCCGAAGTCCACCGATCCAGCCAGGAACTGACGCACGCCGGCGCCGGACCCCACCGACTGGTAGTTCACCTGGTTGCCGGTTTCCGCTGCGTAATCACCGGCCCAGCGCTGGTAGGCCGCTGCCGGAAAGGAAGCCCCGGCACCGTTGATGGTGGGCAGAGACTTGCTCTCGCCACCGCCCCCGCCACAGCCTGTGGCCAGAAGGGAGAGTGACACCAGACCTCCGGTGATGGCCAGGGAGGAGCGGCGGCCGGGCAGGCGCTGCTTCAACTTGGTGGAGAAGCGATTCGGTTGCATGTGCTGGCTGATTTGACCGCTGCCTACATCTAATGGAGGCTGGGGGTGGTGTGCTTAAGAGGCGTTTATGGGGAGGTTAAATACTCATCGATTGGGCGGAATCTGCTGCTCTCCATGCGCACAGAAGGAGTCTCCAGAAAAAAGGAAAGGCGCCGCTGGCGGACGCCCTCCCCGATCCACTGGCTGGCCGGGATGGCCAGGTTCTATTGGCCGATGCGACCCACAGCGGCCTGTGCCTGCTTGAGGACATTGCCCTGGAGGGGCACATAGCCAAGGGCGGAGGCCTGGTTCTGGGCCGCGGGGCTCAGCAGGTGGGTCATCGCCGTGCGGATCGACTGGGTCTTGGCGCCGTTGCCGCTGCGGTAGGCAAGGATCCAGGTGAGGGTGGAGATGGGGTAGCTGGCGGCACCGGCGGGGTTGGGATCCTCACCGGCCAGGTTGCCATCGAGTTTGATGTTGTTCAGGGCAGCCGCACCACTGGCCTTGGTGGGCAACACGAACTTTCCAGCCCGGTTCCCCAGAGCCGCGCTCTTGAGATTGCCTTTCACGTAGGCCTGGTTCACGTAGCCGATGGAGCCCGGGGTGTTCTGGAGGATCCCGGCCACGCCCTCGTTACCCTTGCCGCCCACGCCTACAGGCCACTTCACCGACTTGCCCACACCCACCTTGCTCTTCCACTCCGGCGAGAAGGCGCTCAGGGAGTTGGTGAAGGCGAAGGTGGTGCCGGAGCCGTCGGAGCGGTGTGCCACGCGGATCGGGCCTTTGCCGCACTTGAGCTGCTCCCAGGTTTTGATCTTGCCCAGGAACACATCGACGACCTGCTTCTGGGTGAGGTTGAGCTTGCTGCAGCCGGGCTGGTTGAAGGCCACGGCGATGGTGCCTCCCACGGCGGGAAACTGCACCACACCGCGCTTCACCTGAGCCGATTCGGACGACTTGATCGGCTCATCGGTGGCGCCGAAGTCGACACTGCCGGCAACGAACTGGCGCACGCCGGCGCCGGATCCCACCGACTGGTAGTTGACGCGCACCTTGCTGGCGATGCCGGCGAAAGCGCGCTGATAGAAGGGTGCCGGGAAGCTGGCGCCGGCGCCGCTGATGGTGGCCTGGGCCAGAAGGGGCTTGGTGACGGCTGCCATCACGGCAACAGCGGTGAGGCTGCCGGCGGCGATGAAGGCCTTCTTGGCGAAGGTCATGGAGAGACAATGAACTCAATAGGTTTTTAGCCGCGATATGGTTAACAAATCCCAATCAAGGCGTTAACTCCTAGTGGTGGTTGGTTGTTTTCTGATTAAGGATTGCTCTGTTCGGGTGTTCTCCGACACTTGACTGGTTGGCTGAGTGCACAGCTGAGGGTGGCGTCCGCTGCCGGCAAAGAAAAAGGGCCCTCCGTGCGGAGGACCCTGGGGTGAGGTTGGTTGTGCGAGGGAGTGGTGCTGCAAGTCTGCAGCGGCTGATCAGAACTTGAAGGTGGTCTGGATCATGCCACCCCAGGTGTCGTTGCCACGGTTGTTGCGATAGTCGCTGGCGTAGAACAGGGCCGGGGTGATCGAGATGTTGTCGGTGACCTGGAACTTGTAGAAGAGTTCATACAGCCAGGACTCGGTGTCGTTGTCGCTGGTGAAGGGAGGCATGCCAACGGCGAAACCGGCCGTGCTGCCCTCCAGGAACACATCGCTCCACTGCAGGCCAGCCATCCACGACTGGGAATCGCGGAAGCCGCCGCCGCCCCAGTTGTAACCGTAGCCGGCGCTGAT
>JAWOBH010000271.1:0-4542 GCA_046498125.1 Prochlorococcaceae cyanobacterium
GCTCCGGGCCCGGGGGCTTCACCGCGGCCTGGGCGGAGGGGCCGCGCCGGGGCAAGCTCGGCAGCCAGTACACCACCTTCATGGCGCCGGGCCTGATGTGGCACGACCTGGATGCCAAGGGCTTCGCACGCTTCCTCACGGTGGTGTACGCCACGCCCACCCAGCGCGGGGCCTGCCGGCTGATCGCCCGCTTCCCGTTCCAGTTCCGCTCGCGCCTGCCGCGGCTGCTGCTGGGGCTCACCCCGCGCTGGCTGCAGCACATCGGCAACCACACGGTGCTGGAGGACGACCAGGTGTTCCTGCACGGGCAGGAGCGGGTCCTGGCCGGGCGCGGCGGCAGTGGCAGCCTCAGCCGCTCCTGCTACCTGCCCACCAGCGCCGACGTGTACGTGAAGGCGCTGCACGACTGGATCGTGGAGCACGCCGGCGAGCCCTTCCCAGGCCAGCCGCTGCCACCCCGCCAGGGCCAGGAGGTGCTGATGGACCGCTTCGAGGCCCACACCCGCCACTGCCGCAGCTGTTCGGTGGCCCATGCCCGCATCCGGCGCTGGCGGCCCTGGCTGCAGGCGGTGGTGGTGCTGGTGCCCCTGGCGCTGCTGGCGGTGGTGTGGCTGGGGGGCCTGCAGCCCTCCGGCCTGCTCGTAGGGTCCGGCCTGGCGGCGGCGCTGCTGCTGCTGGCCGTGGAGCGCCAGCTGGCCCGCTGGCAGCGGGGGCTGGAGCGGGGCAGCGGCGCGCCGCCCCGCAACGCCCTGAACGGCTGATCGCCGCAGGTCAGGGGCCTCAGGCGGCCGGCCGTGCGTCGAGGCCGGTGAGCCGCGTTTCGGCCAGCACGTGGCCCGCCATGGCCGCCCGCACCTCGGCGGCGGGGATGTCCACGAGCACCCCGTGGATGCAGAGGCCGGGAGGGGCGTCGGGATCGTCCAGGATCAGGGCGAAGGCCGGGCTCTCGAGCCGGAACCCCACCGCCTCGGCCGGGTGGGGACTGATGGAGGCCACGGCCTACCGATCGCCGGGCTGCATTCTCGGGAACCTCGCCATCCTGCAGGCCATTGCCAGCCGACGTGGCTAACCGTGGGTTGTGGTGATCCCGGGCCGCCATGGATCATGTCCCCGCCGCCTCAGTCCCTGTGCTGCTGGCGGTGGCCGGCGTGGATCTGGCCGGTGACCTGGCGCTGCCGCCGGCAGCCCGCGGGCTGGTGCTGTTCGCCCACGGCAGCGGCAGCAGCCGCTTCAGCTCCCGCAACCGCTTCGTGGCCGCGGTGCTGCAGCGGGCCGGCCTGGGCACCGTGCTCTTCGATCTGCTCACGGCCGAGGAGGAGCGCCGCGACCGGGTGGATGCCGCGCTGCGCTTCGACATCCCGCTGCTCAGCGAGCGGCTGGTCGGCGCCGTCGACTGGACGCGACGGCAGCCGGAGCTGCTGGGGCTCCCCCTGGGGTTGTTCGGCGCCAGCACGGGGGCGGCGGCGGCCCTCAACGCCGCCGCCGTCCGGCCCGATGGGGTGCGCGCCGTGGTGTCCCGCGGCGGTCGCCCTGATCTGGCGATGGCGGCTCTGCCCCTGGTGCGCTGCCCGGTGTTGCTGATCGTGGGCGCACGCGACCCGCAGGTGCTGCAGCTCAACCGCCAGGCCGCCGCGGCGCTGCGGTCGCCCCGGGCCCTGGAGCTGGTGCCGGGGGCCAGCCATCTGTTCGAGGAGCCGGGCACCCTGGCTGTGGCCTCCGGGCTGGCCCGTGACTGGTTTCTGAAGCACCTGGCCGCCAAGCCCTAGCGGCTCCGGAGCCTGACCAGGGGCGGGACGAGGCCGACCGGGGCGCCCATCGGCCGGGTGCCGGCAGCAGTTGGCAATGGCTGCCGGCGTGTCTAGCTGTGGACCTGGAGGACATTCGCCGAGGCGGTGCCATGGCCGAACAGCTCGCAGGCGGCGGCGATGAGCCGATCACGCCCCACGCCGCGCCGCTCGTGGATGAGGCCGGGCGCCTCACCTATGTGGGCGATGACGGCCGCCGCTACGTGGTGGGGCTGCCGCCGGATGTGGATGAGCTGGGGCTGGAGCGGGTGATGGCCAGCGTCAGCCGCGGCGGTCCCCTGTTCGATCAGATCCTGGTCCTCTGCCACCGCTGGATCGCCTCGGTGAACAGTCCGCCGGACCTGGAGGCGCGGGCGGCCCTGGCCCTGCTGCTCACCACCCTGGAGACAGCCCTGGAGGATTGCTACGGGGAGGTCTGAGGGCTGGGGCCAGGAGCCTGGTGGGACTCCCTCAGCCGTTCTGGCGCCACCAGCGCCAACCCTCAACGTTGATCAGCAGCCCGAACACCGTGAGCGCCAGCATCAGCACGATCTGATCCACCCGGGCGTCGGGCACCAGGATGTCGGCGAGCAGATGGGGCACGTTGGTGACGGAGTACACAACGCTGAACCAGAAGTGCAGCCGCCGCCAGGGCCGCCAGGCGGTGGCCGGAGCGACGGCCGAATCGGCGTAGGCGATCAGCACCATGGCGATCAGCGGCAGCAGGAAGTAGCCGAGCATGGCCCCGAACAGCAGGGGCAGCTGGCTCTCGGGCACGTGGCCGTGGATCTCGGGCGACTGGCCGTGGAACAACGGCATCAGCCCCAGGTCAACATGGAACAGCATCGCCAGCAGCCAGGCGATCCAGAGGGTGATCAGCCTCTGGCCATGGCGGATCCGGGCTGTTATGGCCGTTGCTCCTGATCGGCCAGGCTCGAGACCACGGCGAGAATCCGTTCGCTGTCCACGTCGTCGCGGATCTCCACGGCGCCGATGCGGGTGGGCAGCACGAAGCGCACCCGCCCCTGGGACACCTTCTTGTCGGCCTGCAGGCAGCGCAGCACGGCGGCCGGATCGAGGCTGGGCCAGGCCTGCGGCAGGCCCGCGGCGGCGATCAGGGCCTTCTGGCGCCGCTGCTCCTCGGCGCTCCAGAGCCGCTTGGCCAGGGCGATCTCACCTGCGGCCACCATGCCGATGGCCACGGCCTCCCCGTGCAGCCAGGTGCCGTAGCCGCAGAGGGTCTCCACCACGTGACCGAGGGTGTGGCCATAGTTGAGGATCGCCCGCAGGCCACCCTCGCGCTCGTCGGCTGCCACCACGCGGGCCTTGGCGGCGGCCGAGCGCTCCAGCAGGGTCTGCAGCAGCGCCGGCCCCACGGCCGCCATCGAGCTGATGTCGCCGGCGGCCTCCAGCTCGGCGAACAGGGCGGCGTCGCCGATCACGCCGTACTTGATCACCTCGGCCATGCCGGCGCGGAAGTCGCGCTCCGGCAGGGTGGACAGGGTGGTGGGATCGATCAGCACCAGCCGGGGCTGGTGGAAGGCGCCGATCAGGTTCTTGCCGCCGGGATGGTTGACGCCGGTCTTGCCGCCGATGGCGGCATCCACCATCGCCAGCAGGGTGGTGGGCACCTGCACCACGGCGATGCCGCGCAGCCAGGTGGCGGCGGCGAAGCCGGCCATGTCGCCCACCACGCCACCGCCCAGGGCGACGATCAGCGAACCGCGTTCGAGCCGGTGCGCGAAGGCGGCGTCGTGGATGCGCGCCACTGTGGCGGGGGTTTTGCGGTCTTCACCGGCCTCCACCACCAGTTCGCTGGCCTCGAATCCCGCCTGCCGCAGGCTCTCCAGGGCGGTGGCGCCGTAGTGCTCGTGCACCACGGGGTTGGTCACCACCAGCACCCGGGTGCCCTGGCGGAAGCCCCGGTCGCCGATCTGCTCCCCCAGCCGGCCCAGGCTGCCCGCGCCGATCACCACCGGGTAGGGGTTGGCGCTGAGCTGCACGCGGATGGTGCGGAAACCCGGGGGCGTGGTGGGCGAAGCGGGCGTGGCGCTCATCGGCAAAGCGGTGCTGGCTCGAGGCTACGGGTGGGGCGTGGGGTCCATAGGCTCGGCTGCCGACCGACCCGCCTGCCGTGGATGCCGCCAGCCTGCGCGCCCTGTTCACCAAGCCCTACGGCGCCCCGGCCCCCAGCCAGGAGCAGTGGCGCCAGGCCTATGCCGATGACGTGCACTTCCAGGACCCCACCCAGGAGCGCCAGGGCATCGCCGCCTACCTGGAGGCCCAGGCAGCCCTGCTGAACCGTTGCGACGACGTTGTCCTCGCGCCGGGGGCAGTGGCGATCGAGGGCAGCACGGCGTTCGTGGAGTGGGAGATGGGTCTGAAGATCAAGGCAATCGAGTTCATCTATCCCGGCACCACCCGGCTGCTGTTCAACGACGAGGGTCGGATCGTCGACCACCGCGACTACTTCGACTTCGTGGGCCCCACCTTTGCGCCGGTGCCGCTGCTGGGCGGCTTCGTGCGCTGGCTCTACCGGCGTTTCGTGGTCTGAGCGGGCTCAGCCTCCCTACCGTGCGGTCACCAAGACCTCCGCTCCAGCCATGAGCCGTGCGCATCCCGCTGGTGACGCGCTGATGTTCACCATCGGCGGCTGCCTGTTCGGGTCCGGGGTGTTCCTGTTCCTCAACCAGGTGATGGTGCACTCGGGGTTCACCCGCGGGGGAGGGGGCTGGGGCTGGCGCGGCGGCTTCGGTGG
>JAWOBH010000016.1:0-4668 GCA_046498125.1 Prochlorococcaceae cyanobacterium
GGGCCTGGGAGGCATCGAGCACGCCAGGCCGCAGATCATGCTGGCCGGCCAGCTGCAGCAGGTCGTGGATCGCCTCGGCCGCGGCGTCCTCCCGCAGGTTGCGGCTGGCCCGCTGGCGGGCATCGAGCTCCAGCAGCTGAGGGTCCTGGAGGGCGAGTTCGCGGATGGCGGCGTGGTGGTCGGCCTCCTCCAGGCCCAGGGAGACACGCAGCTCCTCGAGCTGCAGCGCGCTGGTGGCCCGCTCCAGGCGGCCGCTGCGGAACAGATCGGCCAGCACATCGCGATAGAGAGCCTGGCTGCTGGCGGCGAGCTGGGCCGGCAAGGCCTTGGCCAGGGTGAACACCTCGCCGGGCGTCAGCTCCTCCAGCGTGCGGCCATCGAGATACGACTCCAGCTCAGGGAAGCGCTTCCTGAGCTGGGAGCGCAGGCTGGCACTGGTGCTCTCGCGGCGGTAGACCTCCGCGTCGCGTGGCCAGCCCCGGTAGAGCCAGATGGCACTGGCGAACAGCACCAGGGATCGGATCAGCTGGCCGACCTTGCCCGCCGCGATGCCCAGGCTGGGATCGGCGAACCAGAAGAACAGGTTCACCGCCAGGAAGGTGGCCAGCAGCCGGCTGCGGGAGCGGGCCATGGCCCGGGCCCGCTCCTCGCTGTGATCCACCGCCAGCCTGGCCTGGAGTGCCGTCTCCACGCCGCCGAACAGCGCCACGCTGCCGGCACCGGCGGCGCTCAACAGCGCCGGAATGGCCAGCAGCCGCGGCACGCCCCAGCCCGCATCGGCACGGGGCCAGAGTTCGAGCGCGCGGGCGGGCAGATCGGCATCGAAGGCCCACAGTCCGCTGCGCAGCATCTCGATCGAGCCGGGCCCCTGCTGGCGGGTGAGCAGGAAGAACGCCAGCACAAGCCCCGGATAGGACAGCCAGGCCCAGCGCAGCCCCCGCTTGCCCTCCAGGCCCATCCAGTAGGTGCGCTCGGAGTCGATGTCGAGGCACGGGGACTGGCAGGCCACGCAGGCGGAGCGCTCATGGCCGTCATCAGCCACGGTGCGGCACATCGACTGGGTGATACGGCTGGAATCGAGGTGGGCGGCAGCGGCCAGCGGTCCGCGGGGACCGGTGACCACCTGCTGGACGGCGCCCATCGGGCAGACGTACTGGCACCAGGCCTTGCCGGCATAGGCCCAGCCGACGGCGATCGCGGCCACCACGGTGAGCAGGAGCAACAGCCCCAGCCCCAGCGGACTGCTGTTCACCGCCAGCAACCGCAGGCAGAGTCCCGCGATCAGCAGGCTCCACTGCAGGGCCAGGTGATGGCGGCCCAGCCAGGAGTCGCCCTCCACCTTGGCCACCCGGGGCCGCCCGTTCCTGCCCGGCACCCGGCGCTGACGATCGAGGGCCCGGAACAGCTGGGAGGCGAAGGCCAGCGGACAGATCCTGCGCCACAGCTCATGGCTGCCGGCCGCCAGGATCAGCAGACCGCTGGGCACCACGGTGCCCCAGAACAGCTGGTTGCCCCCGTGACCGTGGCACTCCAACCCCTCGGGGCAGAGCGGGGGACGCAGGGCCCAGCCCCCCAGCTGGCCACCCAGCAGCGGACTCAGCAGCGAGGCGATCAGGGCGAGCCAGCCCAGCAGCAGCACCCAGCGCAGCAGGTGGGCCTGCCGTTCCGGCCACCGCGAGAAGATCCACATGGGACCAGGGGGAGGGTCCGCAGGTTAGGGGCGTCACACCGCCGGCAACCGCCGCCGATAGGCCTCGAACAGCCGGTCGGCCTCGCGCCGCAGCTCCGGCTCCAGCACCAGCCCGCAGGGCACCTCCCGGGGTCGCTCGGGGTTGCCGAAGCAGGCAGCCCAGGGCTCGCCCCACACCCGGGCGGCAAAACGCTCATTGGCAGCTCCGTAGCTCCGGCGCACCCGCTCCAGCAGCCGCCCCTCCCAGCCACTGAAACGCTCCTGCACCCAGCCGCGCTGCCGGGCCCGGGTCCTGACCTGCTCCACCAGCCGGTTGAGGCCGTGCTCGGCGATCAGACGGTTGCGGCGCAGCGGCAACTCGTCCAGCCGCTGGTTGAGGAGGTAGGCCAGGCCCAGCCCGCGGCGGCCCAGCTGTTCATTGGCCTGGCCGGGCGGCGCGGGCCGCCAGGGGCCGGCGGGCAGATCCAGGGCGGCCATCAGCTGCTCGAACAGATCCCCCTGGCGCGGGCGGTAGGGCAGGAACGAGGCACGCACCCCACCGGCCGCCAGCAGCGGTGCAAAGCGCCGCTCGAAATCAAGGGTGAGGGGGGCCATGTGAATCCAGCGGCTCCGGCCGTCGCCGCGCACCCGCCGGCCCGCCAGCTGGGCGCGCACGTAGGCCCGGAAGCCTGGGCTGCCATAGAGGCGGCCCAGGGCATGGCCATAAAAGGAGTTGAGCAGCTCCTCCTGGGGCCGCACCACGCTGATCACGTGCAACCGGTAGCCATGGGCGGCTGCGGTCTGGCGGAGCTGCGCGATGGCCTCGCTGCGCTCCAGCAGGGGCACGAAGTGCTCGGCGCTGAGCAGCAGGTCGCCGCTCCAGCGCCCCTGGCGCCGCAGCAGCTGATCGAGCGCCTCCCGCCGACCGGCCCGCAGGGCCCGGGCCAGATGGCGGTGGGAGTGCTCGCGCCAGGGGGTGGGATAGCGCAGGCCCAGCCCCTCCAGGGCCCGGCGATTGTGCTGCAGCCGCGCCTGCAGGTAGGTGCTGGCGGTTTTGTGGGGGCCGGCGTGGAGGTGGAGCGTGCGCTGGGGCGACATGGCAGACCGGCAGGGGAGCATGATCGCCCCCTAGAGGCCCTGCCCCCTCGGGCGTCACCGTGAGCCAGGCCGTCACCTCACCATCCCGCCAGCAGCTGCGCCAGCGCTCGATCGCCTGGGCGCTGACTGCCGGCCTCGCCGCCCTGCTGCTGGGCCTGCCGCTGGGACTGGAGACCGCCCTGCGGGCCGGCGGCTGCGGCCTGCTCTACGGCCTGCTGGCCTTCCACCTGCAGCGGGTCGATCCCGACGACAGCCACCTTCAGGCCGGCCTGGTGGGCGCTGTGTGCGGCATCCACAGCCTGGGCCTGCCGGCCCTCGCCGACTGGCCGGCGCAGCTCCCGCTGCCGGCCGCCCTGGTGGCGGTCGCGCCGACTGTGATGATGGAGCTCATTCGCACCTGGTTGCCGCTGGTCGGCGCCGCCCTGGTGCTGCACGGATCCCGCCTGGTCGCCCAACGCGTCCTGCCCTCGCGCACCGCCGGCCCTGCCGCCGGCGCCCAGGCCTCCACCCACCGGCCCTGAACACCCTGGGATGAGCCTGCTGCACGCCACCTGGCTGTTTCCCCCCGACGGACCCGGGGGCCGGCTGTTCCTGTGGGGTGACACCTGGCGCGTGGCCAGCCCGGTGGAGCCGGAGCGGGAGGCGCCGGCCCATCCCCTGGCCCTGAGTGCCGACGAGGTGGCCGACTGGCTCGATGACAACGAGCTCTGGAGCGAGGCCCTGCGGCCGGCCCGGGCCACCCTCACCCTGCCCAGCCGCAGTCAGGCCGGCCGTGGGCGACGTGGCGTGGCCAGCGGGGGCTGGAGCGGTCTGCCGCTGCAGGCGGGGGAGCCGATCCCCAAACAGCTGCAGTGGTGGCCCTGGCAGGTGGAGGGCTGGGCCCTCGATCCGGCCGGCGCCGCCGACTGGCTCAGCGGCCTGCCCCTGGCCTCCGGGCACCCGGAGATGGCCGACGAGCTGCGCTGGTGGAGCCATCTGCAGCGCTGGGCCCTGAGCCTGATCGCCCGCGGGCGCTGGCTGCCGATGATCGAGGAGGGCCGGGCCCGCTGGCAGCCCCTGCTCAACCGCGAGGGCGACCGCCGCCGGCTGGAGGAACTGGCGGTGGGCATTCCCCAGGTGGCCACCTGCGCCCTGGCGGCCGGCCTGGAGGGGGACCCGGCCCTGGCCTGCCGCCGGCCCGGCAGCGGCCGGCTGCGGGTGGCCAGCCTGCTGGCGGCCCTGCTGGACGGGCAGCTGCGCTCCGGGTTCCAGAGCGACCCCGAAGGCCTCGACCCCCTGCTGCTGGCCTGGCAGAAGGGCCTCGGCAAGGGCGACGGCAGCCTGCGGCTCGATGAGGAGGATCTCGAGCGCCTCACCATCGCCACCCACCACTGGCGCGAGGCTGTGGCGGGGCGGGTGGCACCGGCCCGGGCCTGTCTGGAGCTGTTCACCCCTCCCGAGGGGGAGGAGCTCTGGGAACTGAGCTTCAGCCTGCAGGCGGAGGCCGACCCCAGCCTGCGGCTGCCGGCGGCGACGGCCTGGGACGCGGGCGACCGCACGCTCCAGCTCGGGGAGGTGGCCGTGCCCCAGCCCAGCGAACTGCTGCTGGAGGGGCTGGGCCGGGCCCTGAGCGTGTTCGAGCCGGTCGAGCGGGGCCTGGATTCGGCCACCCCGGAAGGGATGCAGCTCACCCCGGCCGAGGCCTTCGTGCTGGTGCGCACCGCCGCGGCCCAACTGCGGGACGTGGGCGTGGGGGTGGTGTTGCCCGGCAGCCTGTCCGGCGGACTGGCCAGCCGGCTGGGGCTGGCGATCACGGCCGAACTGCCGGAGCGCTCCCGCGGTTTCACCCTCGGCGAAAGCCTGGTGTGGAGCTGGGAGTTCATGATCGGCGGCGTCACCCTCAACCTGCGCGAGCTGGAGCG
>JAWOBH010000041.1:0-4264 GCA_046498125.1 Prochlorococcaceae cyanobacterium
TCACCCTTGTGAGTGCCTTCGCCCGCAGCAGCAACACCGCCGCCCTGCGGCTGGCCCAGCGGGTTGGACTGGAAGCGGTGGTGCAGAAGGCCCGCGATCTGGGCATCACCAGTCCACTCGATCCTGTGCCCGGCCTGGCCCTGGGTCAGAGCGAGGTGACCCTGCTGGAACTCACCGCCGCCTACGCCGCCATCGCCAACGGCGGCAGTTGGCAGCCGCCCACCACCATCCGCCAGGTGGTGGACGGCGAAACCTGCCGGGGGGAGGAGCCGGACCGCTGCCGCCAGCAGGCGGCCGAGGGCGGCCGTGGGGGCTCTGCCGGCCCCGGACCGGGGCGCCGGGCCGTGAGCGAGCAGACGGCGCGGCGGATGCAGGAGCTGCTGCGGGCCGTGGTGAGGTCGGGCACCGGCACTGCCGCCTCCCTCGGGGGCCAGGAGGGTGGCAAGACCGGCACCACCAACGCCAACCGCGATCTGCTGTTCGTGGGCTACGAGCCCCGGCGTGAGTGGGTGATCGGCATCTGGCTGGGCAACGACGACAACCAGCCCACCAATGGCTCCAGTGCCCTGGCCGCCGGACTGTGGGGCGAGATCGCCCGGCTTCCAGGCTCCTAGGGAGCTCGATGCCGCCATGAAACCGCGCACCCGCCTCTGGATCGCCGTCGCCGTGCTGCTGCTGGCCCTGCTGGTGGTGGCTCTCGTGCTGCAGGCCTTCAACCAGTTGATCTGGCAACTCAGCGCCGTGTTGCCCTATGGGCTGGTGGGGCCCGTGGCGATGGTGCTGGTGCTGGCGGTGGCCGCCCTGCTGGCCCAGCTGGTCTGGCCCTGGCTGCGGCCGTTCCTTCCGGGCCAGGGGCAGCGGCAGGCAGGCCGGTCGGGCAACACGGCCCAGGCCGCCGCCGCCGTGCCCAGCAGCCGCCGCGAGGCGGCGGCCCGCAACCTCGAGGCCATCGACCAGACCCTCGAGCGGGTGCGGGAGGGCATCGCCCGCCAGGCCCTGGAGGAGGAGCGCCAGCGCATGGCCAGCGAGCTGGAGCGCGGGGATCTGGTGATCGTGGTGTTCGGCACCGGCTCAGCGGGCAAGACCTCCCTGATCCGTGCCCTGCTGCGGGAGCTCGTGGGCCAGGTGGGGGCCCCGATGGGCTCCACCAGCGAGGCGGCGCGCTACCGGCTGCGCCTGCGCGGGCTGCAGCGGGCCGTGTGGTTGGTGGACACCCCCGGCATCCTCGAGGCCGGTGCTCCTGGACTTGAGCGGGAGCAGCGGGCCCGCCGCCAGGCCAGCCGGGCCGACCTCCTGCTGCTGGTGGTGGACGGCGATCTGCGCGCCAGCGAACTGGAGGTGCTGCGCGGCCTGGCCGCCATGGGCAAGCGCCTGCTGCTGGTGCTCAACAAGTGCGACCTGCGCGGAGACCAGGAGGAACAGCGGCTGCTGGCCCTGCTGCGCGGCCGGGTGGATGGCCTGGTGGCCCCCGACGATGTGGTGCCGGCGAGCGCGGCGCCCCAGAGCGTGCCCATGCCCGGTGGCCGCCCCCTGCAGCCGGATCCCGAGGTGGAACCGCTGCTGCGCCGCCTGGCCGCGGTGCTGCATGCCGACGGCGAGGAGCTGATCGCCGACAACCTGCTGCTGCAGTGCCGCCATCTCAGCGACGCCAGCCGCGCCCTGCTGGCCAGCCAGCGCCGCCAGGACGCCGAAGCGATCGTGGAGCGCTACGGCTGGATCGGCGCCGGGGTGGTGGCCGTGACCCCGCTGCCGGGCCTGGATCTGCTCGCTGCCGCGGCGGTGAATGCCCAGATGGTGATCGAGCTGGGACGCAGCTTCGGTGTGACCCTCAGCCGCGAGGCCGCCCAGGACCTGGCTCTGTCGGTGGGGCGCACCCTGGCGGCCCTGGGACTGGTGAAGGGGGGCGTGGGACTGCTGTCGGCGGCCCTGAGCGTGAACCTGCCGGCCCTGCTGGTGAGTCGGGCGGTGCAGGCGGTGAGCGCGGCCTGGCTCACCCGGGTGGCGGGCGCCAGCTTCATCACCTACTTCGAGCGCGACCAGGACTGGGGCGACGGAGGCATCCAGGACGTTGTGCAGCGCCACTACGACCTGAATCGCCGCGACGGGATCCTGCAGCGCTTCCTTCAGGAGGCGCTCAGCCGGGTGGTGGAGCCTCTGAGGCGGCGGGATCCCCAGCTCCCCCCACGGCCGGAGCGGCGCTGAGGCCCAGGGCCTCAGGCGGCGGCGGCTGCAACGGTCCACGGCTGTCGAGCACCACGATCAGGAGCAGGTAGAGCAGTCCCACCAGCACGGAGATGGCGCCGGTGACGATCGCCACCCAGCGGCCCCGACGCTGGCCGGGTGCGCTGGGCGGAGGGGTGTCGCTCATGGAGGGGTCTGGCTCATGGAGGAGGGGGAGAGGCTGGCCGCCACCAGCCTGGCCAGCCGCTCCAGCTCGACGCTGCCGGTGTGGGGGTTGCCGAGCACCGCCTTGAGATGGTGGCGGTTGCCGTAGAACGGACGGGAGAGCATCAGATCGGCCGCCAGCAGCTGCTGGCGGGTGCGCACGCTCCAGCGCTCGGCGCTGGCGGCATCGCCGCGCCGAGGCGTGAAGGCCAGCAGGTGCAGGGGGCCACCCACCAGCCGCAGGCCGGCGATCTCCCCGAGCAGGGCCTGCAGCTGACGGCGCCGCCTCACGGCCCCGTCGAGCACCGCCTCGATTCCGGTCAGGCCCAGCTGCCGCAGGCCCAGCCAGAGCTTCAGCACCTCGGCGGGCCGGGAGCCCTGGAGGCCGCTCTCGCCGCCGTGGCCGCCGCTCCAGCTGGGTTCCATGTAGGGCAGGCCGGTGCCGAAGGCCCCCTCCAGCAGCCGGGGTCGTGCCAGCAGCAGCACGGAGGAGGTTTTGGTGATTCCCAGCAGTTTCTGGGGGTTGAGGGTGATCGAATCGGCCAGCTCCAGGCCCGGCACCCGGTGGCGGTGGGCTTCGCTGAGGGCGAACACCGCACCGATGGCCCCATCCACATGCAGCCACAGCCGATGGCGGCGGCAGACGGCAGCGATCTCAGGCAGGGGGTCAACAGCACCGCGCACGGTGGTGCCGGCCGTCGCCACCACGGCGATCACGGGCACACAGCGCTGCTGCAGCCCGCTCAACTGCTCCTCCAGTCGGACGGGATCCATGGCGCCGTCGGCATCCACTGGCAGCTTTTGCAGGGCCTGGGGAGGCAGGCCCATCACCGTGAGGGCCTTGGCCAGGGAAACATGGGCGTCGGCACTGGCCAGCACCACGGCCTCGGGGCAGCAGGCCAGACCGCGGCTGTGGCGCGCGGTGACCAGGGCCATCAGGTTGGAGAGGCTGCCCCCGCTGGCCGGAACCCCGCCGCTGCCGGCGGGCAGCCCCAGGCGCTCCGCCAGCCAGGCCATCAGGCTGCGCTCCAGGCGGGTGAGGCTGGGGGAGAGCTCCTCGGCCAGCAGGTTGTTGTTGAGTCCGGCAGCGATCAGGTCGCCCACGATCGAGGCCGCCAGCGGCGGCGGGTCGAGGTGGGCCAGAGCGCCCGGGTGGCCGGGGTTGTAGGCCCCGTCCATCACCAGCTGCAGGTCACTCAGCAACTGGGCGGCAGCCTGGGGCTGTTGCTGCGGTTCCACCGCCGGCATCACACTCAGCCCCGGTAGGGGTGGACGTTGGGCGGCACTGCCCAGCCAGGCGCAGAGCTGGGCGCTGGCTTGCTCCAGGAACTGCTGCAGGGCTGCGTCCTCGCTGTCCGGCGCGGCGAAGGGCAGCGGCGGAATCCCCCGCTGTGCTGGTGGCGCGCTAGCCAACGGCGGATGATCGGACAGCCCCATTGTCACCCGCAGCCGCCCTGATGGTGAGTTCCGCAGCAACGCTCCCCTCCGCCGATGCGGAGCAGCACCGCCATCGCTTCTGGATGGCCCGTCTGCTGCGCCTGGCCCAGCGGGCGGGCGAGAGCGGTGAGATCCCCGTGGCGGCGGCTGTGCTCGATGGCCGCGGACGCTGTGTGGGCTGGGGCAGCAACCGCCGCCACCGCAAGGGTGATCCGCTCGGCCATGCGGAGCTCGAAGCCTTGGCCCAGGCGGCCCGGGCCCTCGGCGACTGGCGCCTGAACCGCTGCACCCTGCTGGTGACCCTGGAGCCCTGCCCGATGTGTGCCGGTGCGGCGGTGCAGGCGCGGGTGGGCACCGTGGTGTTCGCGGCCGCCGATCCCAAGCGCGGTGCCCTGGGCGGCTGCCTCAACCTGGCCCGCGACCCCAGCGCCCATCACGCCAT
>JAWOBH010000100.1:0-6533 GCA_046498125.1 Prochlorococcaceae cyanobacterium
GGGAAACAGTGGCGCGATCCTACGGACACCCCCCGGACTTGCGGCGCTGCCCGCAGTGTTTGGCAATCACAACGGCGTAAACCCCGGGTCGCTGCTGCGGCCGGCATGGGCCATGGCCAGCTGGCGGTAGCGGCGACCCGGGGTTTACGCCGTTGTGATTGCCAAACACTGCGGGCAGCGCCGCAAGTCCGGGGGCTGTCCGTAGGATCGCGCCACTGTTTCCCCGCCCCCACCATGGACCTCCGGCTGGTGCTGGTTGCCGCTCCCATCCTCCTGGCCGCCGCCTGGGCCGTGTTTCACATCGGCCGGGCGGCCGTGGGACAGGTGCAGCTGATGATCAAGCGAGCCCGGGCCTGAGCCTGCCTTGCCTGTGCTGGTGATCGGTGCCGGCCTGGCTGGCACCGAGGCGGCCTGGCAGATCGCCCAGGCCGGGCTGCCGGTGGAGCTGGTGGAGATGCGCCCGCTGCGGCGTTCCCCGGCTCACCACAGCGCCGAATTCGCCGAACTGGTGTGCAGCAACAGTTTCGGCGCCCTCAGCAGCGACCGGGCCGCCGGCCTGCTGCAGGAGGAGCTGCGCCGGCTCGGATCGCTGGTGATCGGCACGGCCGATGCCCATTCCGTGCCCGCCGGCGGCGCCCTGGCCGTGGACCGGTCCCGCTACAGCGCCGCTCTGACCGCGGCCCTGGAGCAGCATCCGCTGGTGACGGTGGAGCGGCGGGAGCACACCGAAGTGCCGGAACCCGGCCAGATCGCCGTGCTGGCCACCGGCCCGCTCACCAGCGAGCCCCTGGCCGAGCAGCTGCGCGCCTTCACCGGCCGCGCCGACTGCCACTTCTTCGATGCCGCCAGCCCGATCGTGGACGGGGAGAGCATCGACCTCTCGGTGGCCTTCCGGGCGTCGCGCTACGACAAGGGCGACGCCGACTACATCAACTGCCCGATGACCAAGGAGCAGTTCCTCGCCTTCCGCGAGGCGCTGCTGGCGGCGGAGCAGGCCGAACTCAAGGATTTCGAACAGGAGAGCGCCACCTTCTTCGAGGGCTGCCTGCCGATCGAGGAGCTGGCCCGCCGCGGCGAGGACACGATGCGCTACGGCCCCCTCAAGCCGATCGGCCTCTGGGATCCGCGCTGGGGCGACGTGAACGACCGTGATCTGCGCCGCGCCAAACGCGCCTACGCGGTGGTGCAGCTGCGCCAGGAGGATAAGGATGGCCGCCTCTGGAACCTGGTGGGCTTCCAGACCAACCTCAAGTGGGGTGAGCAGAAGCGGGTGCTGCGCCTGATCCCCGGGCTGGAGAACGCCGAGTTCGTGCGCTTCGGCGTGATGCACCGCAACACCTTCCTTGAATCCCCCCAGCTGCTGGATGCCACCCTGCAGTTCCGCAGCCGGCCGACCCTGCTGGCGGCCGGCCAGATCACCGGCACCGAGGGCTACGCGGCGGCGGTGGCCGGCGGCTGGCTGGCCGGCACCAACGCCGCCCGGCTGGCCCGGGGCCAGGCCCCCATCAGCCTGCCGCCCACCACCATGATCGGCGCCCTCACCCACTTCATCGCCGAGGCCCCCTGCAGCGGTGGCGGCAAGCGCGGCGGCTTCCAGCCGATGCCGCCGAACTTCGGCCTGCTGCCCGAGCTGAGCGAGCGCATCAGGGGCAAGCGCGAGCGCTATGGCGCCTACCGCGACCGGGCCCTGGCGGACCTGGAGCCCTTCCGCCGATGACTCCGGCAGCACGTCGGATCGAACGGACCTCCCTCAGCGTGGGGGTGATCGGCAATGTGCTCGGCGCCGTCGCCGGCATCGCCGTGTTCCAGATGTCGCGGTCCGAGGCCCTGCTGCTCGATGGGCTCTATTCGGCGGTGATGTGCGGCACGGGGCTGGTGGCGATGCAGGTCAGCGCCAATGCCGTGCGCCCACCCACCCGCGCCTACCCCTACGGCTACGCGGGCCAGGAAACGCTCTACGTGCTGTTTCGCTCCCTGGTGTTGATCGGGGTGATCGGGGTGGCCGTGATCCAGTCCGGCCTGGCGATCTTCTCCTACAGCCGCGGGGCGCCGGCGGCACCCCTGGTGCTGGCACCGGTGGCCTGGTACGTGCTGTGGATGGCCTCCCTGTGCCTCGGCCTGGCCTGGCGGCACCGGCGCGACTGGATCCTCACCAAGCGCCGCAGTGAGGTGCTGCGCAGCGAGTACCAGGCGGCGGTGCTCGACCTCAAGCTCACCGTGGTGGCAGGCCTGGCCCTGCTGAGTGCGCCGCTGCTGGAGACCACCCCGCTGGCGGTGGTCGTGCCGATCATCGATCCGCTGCTGGTGCTGCTGCTGAGTGCGGCGGTGATTCGCGAGCCGTTGCAGACCTTTCTGGCGGCCGTCAACGAGGCGGCCGGTGCCGCCTGCGCTCCGGAGCTGGTGGCCCGGGTACGCGCCGGCATCGAGGAGCTGCTGGGTCCGCTGGGGGTGCAGCTGCTTGACCTCACCGTGCTGAAGACCGGCCGCACCTACCTGGTGGTGGTGTATGCCAATCCAGCGCGGCCCCTGGATGCCAGCGGCTTCGACCTGCTGCGGGATCGGGTGCAGGAACGCTGCCGGGCCCTGCTGGGCGCCCATCTGTTCTGCGAGGTGATCCCCACCGCCCAGCCGCCCTTCAACGCTGACGAGAACGACTGAGCCCATGCACAACGTGTTCGTGATGGACCCGGAGGTGCGAGCCGCCTTCGAGAACGTGCGCAGGGTGGAGAGCTACAGGCTCGAAGGATGGATGAATCCACGGGATGTGGATGTGTTCTGGCTGCGCTTCGAGCGCTACTTCGACGACCTCCACTACGCCCTGCACACGCTGTACGGCGACCGCGCCGATACCCTCGAGCAGTTCGGCCGGCTGTTCGGCCGGATGGTGCAGGCCTATGCCGAGCGGCCTGATCCGCTCAAGGTGCTCGATCTGGAACGGCAGTTCACCCCCCGCTGGTTTCAGCGCACCAACATGGTGGGCTACGGCTGCTACACGGATCACTTCGCCGGTGATCTCGAGGGTGTGCGCCGCCGCATCGATTACCTGCATCACCTGGGCGTCACCTATCTGCATCTGATGCCGCTGATGCAGCCGCGGCCGGGCCCCGACGACGGCGGCTATGCCATGGCCGATTGCCGCAGGGTGCGGCCCGATCTGGGAACAATCGACGATCTGCGCCGGCTGGCCGCGGATCTGCGCGAACAGGGCATCACCCTCTGCCTCGACCTGGTGCTCAACCACGTGGCCCGCGAACACTCCTGGGCCCAGCAGGCGCTGGCGGGGGAGGAGCGCTACCTCAACTACTTCCACACCTTCAGGGATCGCTCCCTGCCGGATGCCTATGAGCGCACCCTGCCGGAGATCTTCCCCGATGACGCCCCCGGTAATTTCACCTGGGTGCCGGAGATGGCCGGGGAGGGGCGGTGGGTGTGGACCACCTTTCATGACTACCAGTGGGATCTCAACTACACCAATCCCGAGGTGGTGCATGAGATCGTGGATCTGATGTTCTTTTATGCCAACCTCGGGGCCGGTGTGCTGCGGCTGGATGCCGCACCGTTTCTGTGGAAGCGGCTGGGCACCAACTGCCAGAACCAACCGGAGGTATTCCTGCTGATCCAGGCCTTCCGGGCGATTCTGCGGGTGGTGGCTCCCGGCGTGATCCTCAAGGCCGAGGCCATCGTTCCTCCCAATGCCCTGATCCGCTACCTGGGGGTGAAGAGCACGGTGGAGAAACAGTGCGAGCTGGCCTACGACAACCAGCGGATGGCGCTGCTCTGGAGCTCCCTGGCCACCCGCAAGGCGACGCTCATCACCCAGGCACTGCACAACGCACCCCAGCTGCTGATCGGCTGCGCACCGGTGAACTACCTGCGCAACCACGACGACATCGGCTGGGGGATGACGGACGAGGATCTCGCCGCGGTGGGCGAAACCCCCCATCTTCACCGGCGGTTTCTCAACGACTACTACACCGGTCGGTTTCCCGGATCGTTCGCCCGCGGGGCCCTGTTTCAGGAGAATCCCGCCACCGGTGATGCCCGCATCACCGGCACCACCGCCTCCCTGGCCGGCCTGGAGACGGCCCTCGAGCATGGCGATGCGGCGGCGATCGAGCGCGCCATCCGCCGCATCCTGCTGCTCCATGCCCTGATCCTGGGCGCCGGCGGCATCCCCGTGATCCACATGGGCGATGAACTGGGTCTCAGCAATGACGCCTCGTACCGCAACGACCCCCAACGGGCCGGCGACAACCGCTGGCTCAACCGACCGCGGATGGACTGGCAGCGGGCGCGCCAACGCCACGACGTGCGCACCGTTCCGGGCCGGATCTTCCAGGGCCTCAAGCAGCTGATCGAGGCCCGCCGCCGCACCTCCTTGTTTCACGGCTTCGGCCTGTTCCAGCCCCTCTGGACCGGCAACGAGCACGTGCTGGGCTACGCGCGCAAGCGGCCGGAGGGCACGGTGCTGGTGCTGGCCAACCTCGAGGAGTGCCCGCAGACGGTGGAGGCGGGTCTCCCCCGCCATGCCGGCCTGTCGGGGGAGACCCGTGATCTGCTGGCGGGAGGGGAACCGCCGCCGCAGCGGGACGGGCGACTGCAGCTCGAAGCCCTGAGCTGTCGCTGGCTGGTGGACGGCATTGAACCCTAGGGTCGCCGCACGCCACGCCATCCGCACCGGTGACGCCAACTCCAACGGCCTCCGCCCTCCGTGAGAGCCCGAGCCGCACCAGCGGGGCGGTGAGGGAGGGGATCTGGGATGTGGTGGTGATCGGCAGTGGCATCGGCGGGCTGGTGACCGCCAGCCAGCTGGCCGCCAAGGGCGCGACGGTGCTGGTGCTGGAGCGCTACCTGATCCCGGGGGGCAGCGGCGGCAGCTTCAAGCGCGAGGGCTACACCTTCGATGTGGGCGCCTCGATGATCTTCGGCTTTGGTGAAACGGGCCACACCAACCTGCTCACCCGCGCCCTGGCGGACGTGGGCCAGCACTGCGACACCGTGCCCGATCCGGCCCAGCTGGAGTACCACCTGCCCGGCGGCCTCCATGTGGCGGTGGACCGCGACTACGAGCGCTTCATCGCCGATCTCACCGCCCTGTTTCCCCATGAGGCCAGTGGCATCCGCGCCTTCTACGACACCTGCTGGCAGGTGTTCCGCTGCCTCGATGCGATGCCGCTGCTGTCGCTCGAGGACCCGGCCTACCTGGCCAAGGTGTTCTTCAGGGCTCCCCTGGCCTGCCTGGGCCTGGCCCGCTGGCTGCCGGTGAACGTGGGCGACGTGGCCCGGGCCCACATCAGCGACGAGCAGCTGCTGCGCTTCATCGACATGGAGTGCTTCTGCTGGAGCGTGATGCCGGCGAACCTCACGCCGATGATCAACGCCGGGATGGTGTTCTCCGATCGCCACGCCGGCGGCATCAACTACCCGAAGGGAGGGGTGGGCGTGATCGCCGATAAGCTGGTGGCCGGCCTGGAGGCCCACGGCGGCGCCATTCGCTACGGGGCGCGGGTGGTGGAGGTGCTGCTGGAGGGCGAGGGCGGCCGTAGCCGGGCGGTGGGGGTGAAACTGGCTGGCGGCGAGACGATCCCTGCCCGCCGGGTGGTGAGCAACGCCACCCGCTGGGACACCTTCGCCGGCACACCAGGCGGCGATGGCGCCGTGGCCCGGCCCCTGAGGGCCCGGCCACTGGTGGACGCCGCCCACACGCCCCGGAGCGAAACCACCTGGCGGCGCCGCTACCGGCCCTCGCCCTCCTTCCTCTCCCTGCACCTGGGAATCGACGCCGCTGTGGTGCCGGAAGGATTCCACTGCCACCACCTGCTGCTGGAGCGCTGGGAGGAGATGGAGGCCGAGCAGGGGGTGGTGTTCGTGTCGATGCCCACCCTGCTGGATCCCTCCCTGGCTCCGCAGGGCCGGCACATCCTGCACAGCTTCACGCCCAGCTCGATGGCGCACTGGCAGGGGCTCAGCCCCAGTGCCTACGCCGCCAAGAAGGCCGCCGATGCCGAGCGCCTGATCGGGCGGCTGGAGGCGATCCTGCCCGGGCTGAAGGGCGCCATCCGCCACCGGGAGGTGGGCACGCCCCGCAGCCACCGCCGCTTCCTGGGCCGCGCCGGCGGCAGCTACGGACCGATCCCGGCCCTGCGCCTGCCGGGCCTGCTGCCGATGCCCTTCAACCGCACCGGGGTGAGGGATCTCTACTGCGTGGGCGATTCCTGTTTCCCCGGCCAGGGTCTCAACGCCGTGGCCTTCAGCGGCTTCGCCTGCGCCCACCGCATCGGCGCCGACCTGGGCCTCAACCCCTGGCAGCTGCCTGATTGAAGGCGTCGATAGGCTGAGCCCATGACCACCCGTCCCGATCCCCCAGCCGGCGGCTCCCCCCGGCCCAGCGCCGAGCAGCTGGCCCACTACCTCGAGCAGCGGGGCGATCTCAGCAAGCCCTGGATGCTGCAGATGCTGCGCCTCACCAAGCTCAAGGAGGCCAAGGCATCGATGGATCCACGTGACTATATCGAGCGACTGCAGGAAGCCCA
>JAWOBH010000132.1:0-2957 GCA_046498125.1 Prochlorococcaceae cyanobacterium
GTAGTAGCGGCAGGGGCGCACGCAGCAGTAGAGATCGAAGATCTGGCGCAGGGCCACGTTCAGCGAGCGGATGCCGCCGCCGATCGGGGTGGTGAGGGGCCCCTTGATGGCCACGCCGTACTCGCGGATGGCGGTGAGGGTGTCCTCCGGCAGGTACTGGTAGGTGCCGTAGAGCTCGCAGGCCTCGTCGCCCGCGTACACCTTGAACCACTCGATGCGCCGCTCGCCGCCGTAGGCCTTGGCCACGGCCGCGTCCAGCACCCGCTGGGTGGCGGGCCAGATGTCCACCCCGGTGCCGTCACCGCGGATGAAGGGAACGATCGGGTCGGCCGGAACGATCGGCTGCCCTCCCTCGAAGCGGATCGGGGTGCCCGCCGTGGGGGGCGTGAGCTTCTCGTAGCTGGCGGAGCCGGTAGCCATTCCTGCGGCACAGACGCAGTGCCGACATTAGGTTTCAAACTCCACTGGTCCTGTTCAGCACCAACCCCCCGGGGCACCGACCGTGTTCCGCGCCGCCCAATCTCCTCTCGCCATCCGAACCGGCATGAACGCCGCTGACCAGGCCCGCAATCTGGAACTGGCCCAGGCGATCGCCTCGGTGGCGGCCCTGTTCCGCCGCCAGTTTCCCGATGCCCGGGCCAACCTCACCCCCTGGCGCGACGACCCCCACACCCGTGCCTGGGCCGAGCGGGAGAGCCTCGACCTCTCCTTCCACTTCCCGGGCTGGAACCCGCGCAACCAGTGCCGTTCGATGCTGGTGCAGCTGCGCCTGGAGCGCCCGCCCGAGGGGGCGGCCCGGCCACGGCTGATCGGCGTGCTGATCCGCGGTCTCACCTATGAGACGGAGCGCTGGCGGCTGGCCACCATGGGCGACTGGCAGCCCTCCGGCAGTCACCTGCCCCAGCCGGCGGTGGCGGGCAAGCTGCAGCAGCTGTGCCGCGACCTGTTCGAACTGTTCTGCGACCCCAGCCGTGCCGCCAGCAACGACGGCGCTGGCGGCGGTGACGCGGCGGCGGCGTAACCCTTCGCAACCTGAACCGGCCCAGCGCTGGAGCCCCCGCCTACCTTGGCTCCCTGCCTGCCACGAGCCCCCTCTTCCATGGCCGTTGCCCTCGCCTCCCAGCTGCGTGAAGGGACCAAGAAGTCCCACACCATGGCCGAGAACACCGGCTTTGTGAGCTGCTTCCTCAAGGGCGTGGTGGACAAGGCCAGCTACCGCACCCTGGTGGCCGATCTTTACTTCGTGTATTCGGCGATGGAGGAGGAGATCGGCAAGCTGCGTGAACAGGACCATCCGGTGGTGGCGCCGGTGGGCTCCCCCGAGCTCAACCGCCGCGAGGCCCTCGAGCAGGATCTCGCCTATTACTTCGGCGCCGACTGGCGCAACACCATCCAGGCCACCCCCGCCGCCCAGGAGTACGTGGGCCGCATCCACCAGCTGGCGGCCGAGAGCCCCGAGCTGCTGGTGGGCCACCACTACACCCGTTACATCGGTGATCTCTCCGGTGGCCAGATCCTCAAGGCGATCGCCCAGAAGGCCATGAACCTGGGTGAGCACGACGGCCTGCGCTTCTACGCGTTCGACGCCATCCCCGACGAGAAGGCGTTCAAGACCGCCTACCGCGCCACCCTCGACAACCTGCCGATCGATCAGGCCACCGCCGACCGCATCGTGGCCGAGGCCAACCACGCCTTCCACCTCAACATGAAGATGTTCCAGGAGCTGGAAGGCAACCTCGTGGCTGCCATCGGCAAGGTGCTGTTCGGCTTCCTCACCCGCCGCCAGCGCAGCGGCAGCACCGAGGCCGTCGCCGCCTGACCTCGCCGCCTGAAGCCTCCCCCGGGCTGCGGCAGAGTCGGCCCACCCGGCCGCTTCGCCCTTGCGTCCTCTCCGCTTTCTGGTGCCCGGCACCAGCGGTCGCCTGCGCGGTGGCGGGCTGCTGGTGGAGCTGCAGACCGCCCGGCTGTTGCGCGAGGTGGTGCCCACCGAGGTGGTGACCTACCGGCAGCGCGAGGCCGAGCACCCGTTCCTGGCCGACCTGCTGGCCGCCGAGCCACGCACCAGTCCGGCGGCCCGCCGGGCGCTGTGGATCGTGAGCTGGGGGTTCGAGGTGCCGCGCCAGCTGCGTGCCCTGCGCGGCCGGCCGGTGGCCTACCACGCCCACAGCAGCGGCTACGGCTTCCGCCTGCCCCCCGGCGTGCCGGTGCTGGCAGCCAGTCGCAACACCCTCGGCTACTGGGGGCAGTGGGCCAGCCGCAACCCCCTGTTCCTGGTGCCCAACGCCCTCGAGCCGGTGTGGCACCAGCGCGGCGACCGGCCCCTCAACCCCGGCGCTGAGCCGGCCCCGGGCGGGCGCCGCATCGATGTGCTGGTGCAGCGGCGCAAGAGCAGCGCCTATCTGCTGGAGAGCCTGGTGCCGGCCCTGCGCGCCCGCGGCCTGGCGGTGACGGTGCAGGACGGCTGGGTGGACGATCTGGTCGACCTGTTCAACAGCGCCAGGGTGGTGCTCTACGACTCCGCCGACCACTGGCGCGCCAGCGGCGTGAGCGAGGGCTTCGGGCTGCCGCCGCTGGAGGCCCTGGCCTGCGGCTGCGTGGTGTTCAGCAGCTTCAACCATGCCCTGGCCGACAGCCTCGATCCCGGTGGCACCGCCCACCAGATCGGCGCCGGCACCCTGGCTGCCGACGTGGAGCGCATCACTGCCGCCGTGGTCGATCCGGGAGCCTGGCTGGCGGCGGCACCGCGGCTGAAGGCCCTGCTCGATGAGCACAGCGAGCCCTGCCTGCGGGAGCGCTGGCGCCAGGCCCTGGTGGCCATCAATGCCCACCTCGATCGTCTCGAGGCCGGCGAGCCGCCGGTGCGGGCGCCGTCGCTGGCGGCCCTGCGCTGGCGCCGCTGGCGCGGCCGCCTGGCCCGCCTGCTCCCCCCTGGCGTCCCGCGCCGCGGTGCCTAGGGT
>JAWOBH010000187.1:0-7169 GCA_046498125.1 Prochlorococcaceae cyanobacterium
GCTGCTCGTTGTACTCCAGCTCGAGCTGATGCCGGCGGCCCACCGCATCGAGCAGCTGGCGGGCCACGGCCATGATCTCCGGACCGATGCCGTCGCCGGGGAGCAGGGTGATCCGGTGGCGGCTGGTCATGGCGGCGTTGCCGGGGCGGCGGGAGCAGCCGGGGAGGCTAGGGCCTGGCCGACGCTTCGCCGCGGCCGCTGCGGTCGCGTTTCTCCAGCTGGCGCAGGGCGCGAGCCAGCTCGGGGAGCCTGTTGAAGGCGGCCGAGCAGCGCAGCCAGAGGCGGTTGGGGATCGCCGGGTAGCCGCTCACCACCTCGCCGGCGGCCACCTCCCCGTGCACGCCCGACTTGGAGCTGGCGATCGCCCGGTCGCCCATCACCGCCTTGTTGGCCAGCCCCACCTGGCCGGCCAGGATCACGCCGTTGCCCAGGCGGGCGCCGCCGGCGATGCCCACCTGGGCGGCCAGGGCGCAGCCCTGACCGGTGTGCACCCCATGGCCGATGTGAACGAGGTTGTCGATCTTGGTGCCGGCGCCGATGCGGGTTTCGCCCACCGCCGGCCGGTCGATGGTGCTGCCGGCGCCCACCTCCACCTCGTCCTCCAGCACCACCCGGCCGGTCTGGGGCATCTTGCGCCAGCCGGCGGCAGTGGGCACGAAGCCGAAGCCCTCGCCGCCGATCACGGCGTTGGCCTGCAGCACGCAGCCCCGGCCCAGGCGGCTGCCGGGGTGCACCACCGCGCCGGCGTGCAGTTCACAGCCCTCCCCCAGTTCCACGTCGGCGTAGAGCACCACGTGGGGGTGGAGGGTGCAACCGCTGCCGATGCGCACCCGCTCGCCGATGCACACCTGGGCGCCCACATGGCTGCCCATGCCCACCACGGCCGAAGGGTCGACCACGGCGCTGGAATGGATGCCGGGCGGCGGCAGGGGGGCTGGATGCAGGGCCTCGAGGGCCTCGGCGAACCCCAGGCGCGGATCGCTCAGGGCCACCCAGGCGATGCCGCGGGCGCTGAGCTGGCGGCCCAGCGCGCCGGCATCGTCGGCCTTCGCGGGCAGCAGCACCGCACTGGCGCCGGTGCCGGCCAGGACCGCAGCCAGGCCGCTGCCGGCCTCCAGAAAGCTGAGCTGGCCGGTGAGCGCGTCCCCGAGGGCGCCGCCGCCCTGGAGTTCCGGGTCGCCGGCCAGATCCCGCCGCGGACCCGCGCCGGGCTGGGCCCGGACCTCGCTGAGCTGGCCAAGCAGTTGGCTGAAGCGCATGCCGTGGGGGCTTCCGGCTTGGCGGATCGTAGGCAGGGCCTGGGAGCGGCAGCTCTCAGAGCAGGGCCAGGCGGTCGCGATGCACCGCCTCCACCCCCACCCGCCCCATCAGTTGGCGGAGTTCGGCGCTGCCCAGGCTGGCCAGGCCCCGACCCAGCTCCCGGCCGTCGGCGGCCAGCAGGCGCACCACCTCGCGGGCGCTGAAGTCGCCCTCCACCGCCGTCACCCCCACCGCCAGCAGGGAGGCGCCCTGGCGCAACAGGGCCCGCTCGGCGCCGGCATCGAGGCGCAGGCTGCCCTTGGGCACCAGGGCGTGGGCCAGCCAGCGCTTGCGGGTGGCGAGGGGCTCGGCGGAGGGCTGGAACACGGTGCCCACACGCTGATCCGCCAGCAGGGCATCGAGGGCTGCGGGATCGCGGCCGTCGGCCAGGTGCACGCGGATGCCGCTGGAGGTGGCGATGCGGGCCGCGGCCAGTTTGGTGGTCATGCCGCCGGTGCCCCAGCGGCCGCCGCCGCCGGCCACGTGGGCGAGCCGCTCCAGTTCCGCCAGGTCGCGCACCTCCTCGATCGGCTGGGCGCTGAGGTCGCTGCGGGGGTCGCCCGAGTAGAGGCGGTCGACATCGGTGAGCAGGATCAGCTCATCGGCGCCCACCGCCACCGCCACCAGGGCCGAGAGGGTGTCGTTGTCACCGAAGCGCAGTTCGTCGGTGGCCAGCGTGTCGTTCTCGTTGACCACCGGCACCACCCCCCAGGCCAGCAGCTGCTCCAGGGTGCGGCAGGCATTCTGGTAGCGGCGGCGCGAGGCCAGATCGCCGCGGGTGAGCAGCACCTGGGCCGCCGTCAGCCCGCGCACCGCGAAGGCGTCCTGGTAGAGGGCCATCAGCTGGCCCTGACCCACGGCGGCGGCGGCCTGCAGGGCGGCCACCTCGCCGGGCCGTGTGGCCATGGCCAGCACGGCGCAGCCCAGGCCCACGGCACCACTGGTGACCAGGGCCACGGAGTCGCCGCGGCGGCTGGCGCGGTTGAGGCTGGCGGCCAGATCGGCGATCACGGCGCTGGTGGGACGCTCGGCCGTGCCTCGCAGCAGGCTGGTGCCCACCTTCACCACCCGGCGCATCGCTCCAGGCTGCCTCATCCCACGCTGCAGCCGAGCCAATGGGCGAGGCGCAGCTCCAGGCGCTGCAGCCGGTCGTCCCGCCAGGGCTGGCCGAGGGGATCGATCGGCTTCACCAGCACGGTGTACAGCCCCAGCCGGTTGCCGGCGATCACGTCGGTGAACAGGCGGTCGCCGATCAGGGCCACCTGGCGATGGGGCAGCTTCAGCTGCTCCAGCACCCGGCGCAGGGCGGCGCGGCGGGGCTTGCCGGCGGAGGTGGTGAAGGGCAGCCCCAGGTCGGCCGCCACCGCGCCGATGCGCGCGCGGGAGGGATTGTTGCTGAGCAGGTGGATCGGCAGCTGCCGGTGGGCCGCCTCCAGCCAGCGCTGGCAGCTCAGGGGCACGGTGGCGTGGCGCCAGGGCAGCAGGGTGAGGTCCACATCCAGCACCAGGGCGGCGATCTCCCGTTCGAGCAGCTGCTGCAGGGGCAACTCCGCCAGGGTGCAATCGAGTAACAAGTCGGGATGCAGCAGCTGACGCAGGCTCACTGCAGGCCCTCCCGCTCCTCCAGTTCCGCCTCGATGCGGGGTTGCACCCGGTCGAATTCCTCCCCTTCCACCAGCACGGCCTCGCTCCCGTCCATGCGGGCCACCACGAAATAGGGATCCAGGGGAATGTAGAGGGCGTACTCCTGGTCCTCCACCAGGAAGCTCACCAGCAGCTCGTAGGTCTCGCTGTCGTCGGCCTCCCCGTCGTCCTCGTCATCGAGCTCCTCGGGTTCGGGCTCCTCCAGCTCCCCGTTCACGGTCAGGGTCACCGCCGAGCGCACCAGGGTGAGGTCGTGCTCCTGCAGCACCACATCGGCCACTGAGAGGATGGGCTCCGTGGCCTCGATCGTGTCGATCAGCTCCGGCTCCTCGCCCTCACCAAGCCGGAACAGGCACACCGGGATGTCCACCGGGGTGAGCAGCACGTAGTCGCGACCGTCGAGGGGGATGAGCTGCTCGAGAAAACAGAGCAGCTGGCGTCCCCGCTGGTCGCTCACCAGCAGGGTGGGCACATCGCCGGGCAGGTCGGTGGGCCGATCGGTGGGGAGGTCGCCCGAGCCAGTCATGAAGGAATCCGCGGTGCTCGCCAGTGGTGGAGCTGTGCTCTCAGAATGGAACAACGCGGTCCAGCTTGCCGGGAAGGGTGCTGGCGGATTGCTGGGGTGTCCCCTGGGGTGTCTGCTCGGGAGGCTGTGGTTCCGGCCCCTCGCCCAGCCACTGCTCCAGCAGCAGGGCAGCGGCGGCACTGTCCAGCCGGCCGCTGCGATCGCCGTGCAGTCCGTGCTGGTGAGCGGCGGCCCAGCTGCTGGCGTGCTCATTGACCCAGGCCAGGGGCAGGCCGGTGGCCCGGGCCAGGCGCTCGCCGTAGCGGCGGCAGTGGCGGCTCTGCAGGCCCGGCTGGCCGGCGCTGTCGAGGGGCAGGCCCACCACCAGGGCCTGGACGCGCCGCTGGCGGATCAGGGCCCGCAGGTGCTGCAGGTCGGCGGCAAAGCGACCCCGGGCCAGCGCCGGCAGGGGGGTGATGGTGATGCCCAGCGGATCGCAGCCTGCCAGGCCGATGCGCCGTCGGCCCACGTCGAGGGCCAGGGCTGAGCGCGGCCGGGGCGCGGTGGTCAGTGGCTTCGGGATCAGCGGTGCACCAGGGGGGTGGGCATGGGCCGCCGTCGGGGCTGCAGCTGGCGCAGCACCGCGTCCAGGCGTTCGGCGGCTCCCTGGGCGGGGGCGTGCAGCTCGTGCCGCCGCCAGACGCTGCGCGCCATCAGCACCCGTTCGCCGCGGGCCTCAGCGCCCAGCTGGCGCAGCCAGCGCTCCAGGGCCTGGTCGTGGATGTCGCTGCGCAGCCACAGCGGCTGGTGCCGGCCCAGGGCTCGGGTGGCCTGGGCCAGCAGGCTGGTGAGGGGCGCCCCGATCAGCTGTCCCCAGCCCGGGTGCACGGTGAGCTCGAGGTCGTGGCCGCCACCGGGGTGCTCCCCCAGCCAGCGCAGGGCCGCCACGGCCTGATCGCGGCCGGGATCGAAGAGCATCCAGCCCCGGCCGGCGCTGCGGTCGAGCAGGTCTTCCACATGGCGATCGAGCAGCTGGCGCAGCAGTCCGGGGCAGGCGGCCTGCTCCAGCTGCCAGTGAGCCCGGGCGGTGCGGCGGTTGAGGGGCCGCAGGGTCCAGGGGTCGCCGCTGGGGGTGTCGTCGCTGCCGGCTTCGGCAGCGGCCAGGGGCCGGGACCAGCGCCACAGCCGCTCGGTGCGCAGGGGCTGGAATCCCTGCTCGCGCAGGGCGGCGAGGCGATCGCCATCGAGGGTGGAGGAGATGGCGATCCAGCTGCCGGCGCCGCGGGCACGCCGGATCGCCTCGCGCAGCAGCTGGCCGGAGAGCTCGCGTTTGCCGCTCTCCACCGCCAGCCGGAGGTGCTGCACGCGCCAGCAGCTGCCGCTGCGGTTTTCGGGCCGGGTGACGATCAGACCCAGGGGCGAGGAACCCTGGCGGGCCACCAGCACCTCGGGGCAGAGATTGGCGCCGGCCGGGATGCGCAGCCATTGCAGTGCCCGGGCCGGCAGGCTCAGCACCGCGGTGCGCTGCAGCAGCGGCTGCAGCGGCACGAAGGCCGGATCGCTGAGCAGCGGCAGGTGCCACCCGGCCAGGGGTTCGATCAGCGGCCCCGCCAGCGGTTCCCTCTGCTGGTCCCCACCGCCGCCACGGGGGGATGGGCCGGCAACGGGAGCGGACTCAGGGCCGGACGCCGCCTGGGGCTGCCGGTCTGTGGCGTGATGGCCAGGCCCGTGATGGAGCAGGTCTGTGCTGGCCTGGGCCATGGGGGATGGCTCCCGCACGGCTTGCTGCGGGACTTGCTGTGGGACTCGCTGCGGGAGTTGCTGTCGGGATTGCACTGTCATCCCAGGGCAGTCCACAGGGGCATCGTGTCAAGTGTACCGAGGCTGGCCGGACACCGCCGCTCAGGCGGGGCGCACCAGCACCAGGGGTGTGCGCTCGTTGGCATTGCCGGCCGGGTTGGGCCGCAGGGCCCGCTGCAGCAGCTCCTCGTCGCAGCCACGGCTGGCCGCCAGCACCTTCACCCGGCCCAGGTCGTTGACGTCGACCACCGCCACCCCCACACCGAGGGCCTGGGCCATCTGCTCACAGAAGGCCTCGGGACGGTCGGGCCCGAGCACGATCGTCTGGTCGTAGGGGGGGGTGGTGCCGGTCACATCGTCGATCAGGCGGGCCTGCTCCCCTGCCAGGCGGTAGAACCAGCCCTTCGAGCCCACCAGCTTCAGGGCGGTGCCGGCCAGCCAGGCGCAGAGCACCCGGGCCGGGCCCACCAGATCAATCAGGCTCTGCATGCCGCAGGCTGTGGCCAGGGAGCTGGTGGGGTGGAACACCCGGCAGAGCAGGCGGGCCAGGGCCGAGGGCTGCACGGTCTGCGGGTGGTGGTAGCGGCCCTGGATCACCGCCAGGGGGGTCTCGCCGATGGTGAGCACATCGCCGCTCTGCAACACCGCCCCGGCGTAGTGGCGCAGCACCTGCTCGGGATCGTCGAGGGTGCCGAGCAGGTGGGTGCGCACCGGCAGCACCCGGCAGCGCTCGCCCTCGCGCCAGTGGGCGGTGGCGACCTGCTGGGGCTCGGGCCGGCGCAGGGGGATGAGGATGGCGTCGCGCTGCTGCAGGCGGCCGAAGGGCCCGTAGTTCACCCACAGCACCTCCAGCCAGAGGGTGTCGAGCAGGGCCGGCAGATCGACGCCAGCCTCGCCGCGGATCTCCACCGTGAGCCGGGCGTGGGTGGCCTTGCGGCCCTTGACGATGTAGGCGGCCCAGTAGCCGTCGGGCCGCTCCTCCTCGTCGGGATGGAGGGCGGTGACGGCGGTGCGCAGGCTGACGCCGGCCAGATCGCCGCGGCCCAGCAGGGTGGGGCGCAGCTCCAGCTCCGGCACGAACACCTCCATGCGCCGGTGGGGATTGCTGATGGTGATGGGATTATCCAAAGCCGACCCATTTAATCACCCGGGCTTGTCAGGCGGCGCTTGGTCAAAGAGATGATTTTGCTATTTTTGGCGACGATTATAACACTCCTGACGGAACCTGTATCCGGGATTATATTCATGTTTTGGATTTGGCTGAAGCGCATATCAAGGCTTTGGAGTATTTAACTGACCCCGCAGCTGCGGGGTTTGAACCGTTAAACGTCGGTACCGGCCGGGGTTATTCAGTAAAAGAAGTTGTTGATATGGTCAAAAAAACTGCCGGCAAAGATTTTGATGTGCCAATAACTGAACGCCGATCTGGTGATGCTTCAGAGCTTGTTGCTGACTCGTCTAAAATTCAAAATGCACTTGGTTGGGAACCAAAATATTCGGACTTAGAAACAATAATTTCTTCTGCTTATAAATGGCATAAAAAACATCCTAACGGGTATAGGGGCTAGTGAGCAGCCGATGAAGCCGGCAAGAAAATTTTAATCCAGTTCATAATTATTAATAATTTCCTCAAAAAATTTTTTGATTTTATCTTTAGATACTGGTTTTTTTACGAACTTTATATCTTCTTCCTGAACATCCTCCATATAAACCAACTGTTCTAGAAATAACCGGTCATTAAAAATTGTGCCGTAAACTTGATTGGATAAGCTGATAAGCTTTGGCAGGGTAGTAATTTTTAATTTTAAAATAAATACAAATCAACATAATCTTTAAAGGTTGCCCTTCTACCTAAAGTGTATGCTTTCATAACCGCAATTGACTTTGGTGATAATATTTTTAACCCTTGCCATTTTTTAAA
>JAWOBH010000126.1:0-3949 GCA_046498125.1 Prochlorococcaceae cyanobacterium
CATCTTCACTTCAGATATCAGATACACCTTGCTTTCCACTCAGGGGCAGCGCTAGGTGCACCGCTGAGACCGGCACAATTCTTTGATGACTGGCCTGCCGAATCAAGTCGATGGCATAATCGGCTGATTGTTACTTTGCGCGAGGTGATATGACCTAGCAGCATGCCGGAAGATAGAGGATCTGGCCTGGAAAAAGGGCGCATGAACGGTTATCTCATTCCTATGCACGGCGCCGATCGCGACCCTCATGCCGCAGGGAGGGTGGGGTAATCGGTGTAACCCGCCGGCCCGGGGCTGTAGAAGGTGGCCGGATCGGCAGCGTTGAGGGGAGCCCCGCGGCGGATGCGCTCGGGCAGGTCGGGATTGGCCAGGAAGGCCGTACCAAAGGCCACCGCATCCACGGCACCAGCGGCGATGGCCGCCTCGGCCTCGGCGGCGTCATAACCCATGTTGGCCACCAGCACACCGCGGAAGTGGCGGCGGGCGGGGCTGAGCACGTCGCCCTGCTGACGGCCGAGGAAATCGCCGCGCATCAGGTGCAGATAGGCCAGGGGCAGATCGTTCAGGCGCCTGGCCAGCCAGGTGATCAGGCCGATCGGATCGCTGTCGGCCATGTCGTTGAAGCTGTTGATCGGTGACAGGCGCAGGCCCATCAGCGGCGTCTCCTCCGCCACCGCCTCCAGCACCTCCAGCAGCAGCCGCGCCCGGTTCTCGATCGGGCCGCCGTAGGGGCCGCTGCGCCGGTTGGCGCCGTCGCGCAGGAACTGATCGAGCAGATAGCCGTTGGCGCCGTGCACCTCCACCCCGTCGAAGCCGGCGGCCATCGCATTGCGGGCCGCCCGGCGGAACCCCTCCACGATGGGCGGGATTTCGTCATCGCCCAGTTCCCGGGGCACCACGTAGGGCTGCTTGCCCTCAGGCGTGTGCACCTCATCACCGCTGATCGCGATCGGGCTGGGCGCCACCGGCTGTCGGCCTCCGTTGAGCAGGGGATGGCAGGCGCGGCCGCCGTGCCAGATCTGCAGCACGATCCGGCCACCGGCGCGGTGCACCGCCTCGGTGGTGAGCCGCCAGCCGTTCACCTGCGCCTGGCTGTGGATGCCGGGCTCATGCCAGAAGGCCGAATGGCCCTCCATCGCCATGGTGGCCTCGGCGACGATCAGCCCCGCGCTGGCCCGCTGGGCGTAGTGCTCGGCCATCAGCGGCCCGGGCACGTGGCCCTCCTCCGCCCGGCAACGGGTGAGCGGCGCCATCCAGATGCGGTTCGGGAGCTCCAGCGCACCCAGAGCCAACGGCGTGAAGAGACTGGGCATCGCAGTTCGTGAGGCCGGGGGCAATTGTGGCGGGCCCGTTGCGCTCGTCACCCCACACGGGCGGAGCCCGCCGGCTGATCGGCAGACTCCCCAAGACGCGGCAGCAGCGCCACCAGATTGCAGGGGCGGGTGGTGGCGTCGAGCTGGGCACGGATGAGACGGTCCCAGGCGGTTTCCACCGCATCCAGCGAACCGGGCAGCACGAAGATCACCGTTCCATTGGCCACCCCGGCCAGGCAGCGGCTCTGCAGGGAGCTGGTACCGATCGTCTCGAACGACAGCACCCGGAACAACTCGCCGAACCCCTCGATCGTCTTGTCCAGCAGAGGGGCCACGGCTTCGGGGGTGCCGTCGCGGCCGGTGAGGCCGGTGCCACCGCTGCTGATCACCACCTGCACGGCCGCATCGGCGATCCAGCGGCTCACCTCCGCCCGGATGCGGTAGCGGTCGTCGGGCACGATCAGCCGCTCCACCAGCCCATGGCCCGCCGCCGCCAGCCGCGCCTGCAGGGCAGCGCCGCTGGTGTCATCGGCCAAGGTGCGCGTGTCCGACACCGTGAGCAACGCCACTGCCAATCCCACCGTTCCGCCGCCGCTGCAGCCATTGTGGGGGCCACCGCCGCCGCCGCCGCCACGAGCCATGGGCCACACCCCGGAGCTGCGCGTGCTGCTGTTCGCCGCCCTGCGCGAGCGGGCCGGCTGGCAGGAACGCCGCCTGGCCGTGACCCGCGGCGCCACCCCGGCCACGGTGTGGGGCCAGCTGGGGCTCGAACCCGTCGATTCCCCCGCCAGCATCCGAGTGGCGATCAACCAGCGCTTCGCCCGCTGGGACTCACCCCTGGCCGGCGGTGACGAGCTGGCCTTCCTGCCACCGATCAGCGGCGGCTGACCCCCCAGTGCCCATGGCCGCGCCGCTGCTCACGATCGAGCTGGAACCCGGGCCCTTCCAGCCGCTGCTGGCGATGGAGCAGTGGCAGGCCCAAGTGCGCGAGCGCCTGGGCGGCCTGCCGGCCGCCGAGAGCAGCTTCGTGGGCCGGGTGCGGCCCCACACCAGTGCCGGCCAGCCCCTGGCCGCCCTGGAGCTGGAGCACTACCCCGGCATGACCGAAGCCCAGCTGCAGCACCTGGCAGCAGCGGCCGCCAGCGCCCCGGAGGTGGCCGCCGTGCTGGTGCGGCACCGGATCGGCCGGGTGCTGCCGGGCGATCCGATCGTGCTGGTGGCCGTGGCCGCCGACCGCCGAGGCCCCGCCCAACGCTGCTGCCAGGAACTGCTGGAAGCCCTCAAACACGAGGCGCCCTTCTGGAAGCGGGAGTGGCTGGCCGATGGCAGCGGCCACTGGCTGGGCGGCAACACGCCACTCTGAACGGCAGCAGTCAGCCATCACCGCCACCTGCAGCGCCGCCGGACCTCAGAGGATCGGCAGGCGCAGCAGCTGGGCCCAGAGCTCCGTTCCGGCCTCCAGGGCCCCCAGCTCGGCCGGGATCTCCAGCAGCAGATCGGCACCGGCCAGCGAACCGATGCGCGAGGAGGCCTGGGAGCCGCTCACCCGCGCCAGCAGGGCGCCATCGGTAGCCACCACCAGCGCGGCGCGGGCCAGCTCGGGCCGGCCGGCGCCCCGCTTCAGAACCCCCTCCAGCCGCACCTTCAGGCGCGGCAGCCGCTGGATCCGGGCCCCCTCCAGCTGCTGCAGCGCCGGCCAGAGCAGCTGCAGGGCGGTGATCGCCGCGGCCACCGGGTTGCCCGGCAGCCCGAAGAACGGCACCCGCCGTCCCCCGTGCTCCAGATGGCCAAAGGCGAACGGCCGGCCCGGCTTCAGAAACAGCTTCCAGAAGCCCACCTGCCCCAGCTCGGCCACCAGGGGGCGGATCCAGTCGCTGTCGCCGGCGGACACGCCGCCCGTGCTCACCACCACGTCGCAGCAGCCGGCCAGATCCCCCAGGGCCTGGCGCAGGGGCTGCGGCTGGTCGGCCACCACCCGCTGGGTGGTGACGCCGTAACCCAGGCGTTCCAGCAGGGCCCGCAGCAGGGTGGAGTTGCTCTCCCAGATCTGACCCTGCCGCCGCGGGGTCCCGGGCGGCACCAGCTCATCGCCGCTGATCAGCAGACCCAGCCGCGGCCGGGCCGCTACCGGCAGGCGTTCCACGCCGCAGCTGGCCAGCCGGCCCAGCTCCGCCGCCCCCATCCGGCAGCCGGCCGGCACCAGCAGGGCACCGGCGGCGTTCTCCTCCTCGGGGGCCCGGATCCAGGGGTTGGGGCCGCAGTCGCCAACCAGCTCGACCGCCGCGCCATCGCTCTCCTCCAGCACCCGCACCAGCTCCTGGGGCAGCACCCGGCCGCTGCCCTCAGGCACCACGGCGCCGGTGAGGATGCGCACCGCCTGGCCGACGTCGAGCGCGCCCGTGAACGGCTCTCCCGCCGCCGAGCGCCCCACCAGCCGCCAGCGTGCACCCGGCTGGGGCACCTCCGCGCCGGCGATGGCGTAGCCGTCCATGATCGAGGCCCGGAAGCCCGGCACCGCCGCCGCGGCCTGCACCGCCCCCGCGGTGGTGCGGCCAAGGCAGGCCCTGGCCCGCATCCTTGACACCCTGCAGCCGTTGGGGGTGAGCGAGGAGCTGCCGCTCGCAGCCTGCCTTGGC
>JAWOBH010000184.1:0-7599 GCA_046498125.1 Prochlorococcaceae cyanobacterium
GGCAGCCGCATCCGCGAGGGCCAGACCGTGTGCATCCTCGAGGCCATGAAGCTGATGAACGAGCTCGAGTCCGAGGTGAGCGGTGAGGTGGTGGAGATCCTGGTGGAGAACGGCACGCCCGTGGAGTTCGGCCAGGTGCTGATGCGCGTCAAGCCCGGCTGAGGCCCCTCCCCCCGGCTCCCCTGTCAGCCCAGTTCCCAGGCGGTTTCGATCGCCGCAGCCATGCTCAGGGGCCTGGCGATGCCCCGACCGGCGATGTCGAAACCGGTGCCGTGGTCGGGTGAGGTGCGCACAAACGGCAGGCCCAGGGTGGTGTTGACGGCGGCGTCGAAGGCCAGCAGTTTGACCGGGATCAGGCCCTGGTCGTGGTACAGGGCCAGGTAGCCGTCGGGTCCCTCTCCCTGCCCGCGCCAGGCGGCAGCCGCATCCAGCCAGCAGCTGTCCGGCGGACGGGGGCCGTCCAGCCGCACTCCGGGATGGTCGGTTCGCCAGTCCTCCAGGCAGCCCTCGAGCCAGTCGCGCTCCTCGTGGCCCAGGCTGCCGGCTTCGCCGGCATGGGGGTTGAGCGCGGCCACCACCAGATGGGGCTCGGGGTTGAAGCGCCGGCAGAAGGCCAGCAGCAGATTGAGCTTGCGCCGCAGCAGATCGGCGTTGAGCCGTGCGGGCACAGCGGCCAGGGGGATGTGGGTGGTGGCCAGGAGGGTGTTGAGGCGCCAGCTGCCCGACGGGGCCCGGGCGGTGAACAGCATCGCCGCCTCGCTGCTGCCGGTGAGTTCCGCCAGCCGCTCGGTCTGGCCCGGGTAGTGGTGGCCGGCCGCATGCCAGCTGGCCTTGGCGATCGGTGCGGTCACCAGGGCCTGGCAGTTGCCGCTCTGCACCAGGTCGACAGCCGCTTCCAGCCAGGCGAAGCTGGCCGCACCGGCTGCTGGGCCGCTTTCCCCCGGCTTCAGCGGGCGTTCCAGGGGCAGATCGATGATCTCCAGGCTGCCGGGATCCCGCAGCGGCACCGCGCTGCACTGCCGCAGTGAGGCGTGGCTGGCCTCCAGCCAGCGGCGGCAGCCCACCAGCACCGGCACCAGGCCCGGCGGCAGGGGTCGGGCCAGGGCCTTCAGCACCACCTCGGCGCCGATGCCAGCCGGGTCGCCGAGGGCAATGGCCAGCCGCCGTGCGATCGAGTTGGATGGCCTCGGGTTGCCGCTGCCGTTGCCCATGGTGCGCTGGTTGTTGCTGTTGGCGTTGCTGTGGGGGATGGGCACCGGCATCAGCCGCGGCTGGATCGAGCTGCGCTGGGGGCGGATGCTTCAGGACCTGGGCCTGCCCTTCGTGGCTGATCCTGGCTCGGCAGACGACTGCCCGCCGGTCGGCGAGCCCTCGAGCGAGGCCTCCTCCTCCCTGAGGCAGGCGCGCAGGCCCTCCCGGTAGCTGGGGTAGCGCAGCCGGTACCCCAGCTCCTGGCAGAGCAGGCGGTTGCTGGCGCGCCGGTTCTCGGCCCAGAAGCTCCGCGCCATCGGGCTGAGGTCGCCAGCGATGGCGTCGTAGCGCTCCGCGGCCGGCAGCTTCAGTTTCAGCAGATGGCTGGCATAGCCGAGGATCTCGCTGGAGGGGCAGGGGCAGTCGTCGCAGACGTTGAGTACCGGCGGCCGGCGCTCGGCCGGCAGGCCCAGGCAGTGGAGCAGGGCGCCGACGATGTCGTCGACATGCACCCGCGAGAACACCTGGCCCGGTTTGTGGATCAGCCGGCTGCGGCCGGCCCGCAGGCTCGCAAACGGGCTGCGGCCAGGGCCGTAGATCGCCGGCAGCCGCAGGATCTGCACGGGCAGGCCGCTGGCCCGCCAAGCCACTTCCGCCTCCAGTCGGGCCTGGCTGCGGCCGGCGCGCGGGCGGGCTGGGGCGGTTTCATCCACCAAGGCGCCCCCGGTGCAGCCGTACACCCCTGTGGTGGAGAGGTAGCCCACCCATCTCAGCGGCACATCAGCGAGCAGGGGCCCCAGGCAGCGCAGGCTGGGATCCCCCGGCCTGCCGTCCGGGGGGGCGCTCACCAGCACGTGGGTCACGCCCGCCAGGGCGCTGGCCTGGGGAAGCCGTGGCTCCTGGCTGTCGAACGGCAGCCAGGTGAACGCCGCGGGCAGGGTGGCCACCACCTCGGCCGGCGGCGGCCGGCGGCTGGTGAGCGCTGCTGGGAGCCCCAACTGCCCGGCGGCGAGGGCGAAGCGCCGGCCGGTGTAGCCGCCCCCCAGCACCAGCAGACGACCCACCGGCTTGACAGCCGCCTCTGTCATGAGTACACCTGTACCACTTGCCATTGCTCCGTGGACCGTCCTTCCGTTCCCACTGCCTTCGCCACCACTGCCTTCGCCTCCACTGCCTTCGCCTCCACTGCCTTCGCCTCCACTGGTTTCGCCTCCACTCCCGCCGGCCTGCGACGTCTCTCCCCACCGCAGCTCCGATCCGTCCCCATGCGCGCTGCCAAGGTCCAGCCCCAGCTTGCCGCCGGAGCTGCCCGGGCGGGTGGCCCGGCAGCGCCGCCACCGCTGGGTCTCCCCACCCTGCTGGCCGTGGGGTTGCTCGTGCTGCTGGCGGCCATGCTGGCGCCGGAGCGGCCCCAGGATCAGGCGGCGATCTGCCAGCGACACAACGGTCCGGTGGCCTGCCGGGTGTGGTGAGGACTGGTCCACTCCAGCAGGCGGATGGCCAGCCTCAGGTCGCCCTCCAGCCAGGCGCGGATCGCCATCGCCCGGCGCGGGTCGTAGAAGGGCTGTTGCCGGTACCACTGGAACACATCGCCATCTCCCTTATGGCCATTGCAGGCCAGGCAGGCGGGAACGCAGTTTTCTGTGACGCTGGAACCACCGCGGCTCTGGGGGTGCACATGGTCGATCGATTCAGACCGCCGGCCGCAGTAGACGCAGCTGTGGTCGGTGAGTTCGTGCAGTGAGCGGCGCCAGCGCCGCTGTTTGAGTTTGGGACAGAGCTCCTCGAGGGAGACGGCGTTGATGGCCGGGGTCTGCATCCCGGCTGGGAGCGACCCCAACGATCCTCTGTCCCTGGCCTGCATGCGCGTGGCTCGGTTGGCACAGTTATGCCGCAAAGCAAGCGGAGGCACTGTGTCCGGGGCTGCAGTCGCACCGCTTCGTTGTTGCCTGCGCCTGGGTGCCACCGGGCGCATCGAGGTGATCAGCCCCTTCGATGCCGTCACCCAGGCCCAAACTGCGGGCGGTCCGCCCCCGGGGCCAGTGGAACGGCCAGCGGCGCTGCTGGGACTTCCCCATGGAGGCTGCCGCCACCCTGTGCCACACCCTGCAGGACCGGTTTCCGGTGGAGCCCGAGCTGGCCCAGTGGCTGGCCTGGCTGGACAAGCCCCTGCCGCCGCTGCCGCCCCACCGCCAGCTGGTGGAGGCGGCCACCCTGGCCGAACCCCTGGCCGATGGCCGCTGCCTGTTCGCCCACCAACGGGCGGCGGCCCGCTGGCTGCTGGCCCGCCGTGGCGCCGTGCTGGCCGACGCCATGGGTCTGGGCAAGACCCTCTCGGCACTGGCCGCGGCCAGGGCCATGGTGCGCCTGGCCGCGTGCCGCGTGCTGGTGCTGGCGCCGGTGGGTCTTCACGACCACTGGCGCAGCGAGGCCCTCGCCCTCGGTCTGCGGCTGGAGCTGCACAGCTGGGCGCGCTTGCCGGACTCGCTGCCGCCTGCCGGCACCGTGCTGATCGCCGACGAGGCCCACTTCGCCCAGAACCTGCACACCGTCCGCAGCCGCGGTCTGCTGCGCCTGGCCCGCCACCCGCGCCTGCGGGCCGCCTGGTTGCTCACCGGCACGCCGATGAAGAACGGCCGTCCGGCCCAGCTGTATCCCCTGCTGGCCGCCATCGACCATCCTCTGACCCGTGACCGGCGAGCCTTCGAGGAGCTGTTCTGTCAGGGCCACTGGTGCGAACGCGGTGGCCGGCGCCTCTGGCAGGCCACAGGCGCCAGCAATCTGGCCGAGCTCCAGCGCCTGATCCGCCCCCTGCTGCTCCACCGCCGCAAACAGGACTGCCTCGACCTGCCCCCCAAGCAGCGCCGGCTGCACCCCCTGCAGCTCGATGATGCCCATGGGCGCGGCTTTCAGCACCAACTGGAACGCCGTGTGCGCGACTACCGCCGCCGGGCCGCCCGCGGGGAGGTGCGCCGGGACGCCGAGGTGCTGGCCGTGCTCACGGCCCTGCGCCAGATCGGCTCCGACTACAAGCTGCCGGCGGCTCGGGAGCTGGTGGGCCGGCTGCTGCTGCAGGGCGAGGCAGTGGTGGTGTTCACAGCCTTCGTGCGCAGCGCCCGCCTGCTGCATCGCGAGCTGGGCCCCGCCGCCCTGCTCACCGGGGCGGTCCCGGTGGCCGAACGCCAGCGCCTGGTGCACAGCTTCCAGGCCGGTGCCGTGCCGCTGCTGATCGCCACCTTCGGCACCGGCGGACTCGGCTTCACCCTGCACCGAGCCCGCCATGTGGTGCTGATCGAGCGTCCCTGGACCCCCGGCGACGCTGAGCAGGCCGAGGACCGCTGCCACCGCATCGGCATGGGCGGCAGCCTCACCAGCCACTGGCTGCAGCTGGGAGTGGCCGATCAGCTGGTGGATGGGCTGATCGCCAGCAAGGCCGAGACCATCGCCCTCACCCTCCATCGCGGCGAGACGCGGCTGCGCCGCCGTCGGCTCACGGCGATGGTGCGGGAGGCGTTGGGGGCGATGTGAGTGGCCCGTTGGCGCAGAGCTCCCGGCGCACCTCCAGGTCACTGCGCAGCTGGGCATCCAGCTCGTCCTCCGGCAGCTGCTCCGCCAGGCGCAGGGCCTCGCGCAGGTCCTGACAGGCGTCGTCGTCGTTGCCGGCCAGGCTGTGCAGCAGGTAGCGCTCGTTGCGGGGGCCGGGATCGTCGGGATAGGCGGCCACCACCTCGTCACAGAGTGCGATCTGCTCCTCCAGCCGATCCAGGGTCACCTCCCGCAGGCAGTCGTCGCGGCGTACCCCCCCCTGCTGTGGCAGCGGCTGCTCCTGGCAACCCAGCAGCAGGGCAGACAGCGTCAGTGCCGTGACCCGCAGGCCGATAGCCCTGAGGCGGCCGGGCCGGTTGTCAGTAGCCGTAGCGTTCACTGCGGGTGATGGCTCCACCACCGGAATGGGGTGCGGCCTGGGTTTCATCCTCGCGGTAGAGATCGCCCAGGTACGTGCCGCAGTTGGGGAAACTTGCGGGGCTCTGCACCACTGACTCGGTGATCATCACAGCCGCGTGCTGTGGTGAGGTGCGGAACAGCCCGCTTCCCTGCCGCTTGATCACTTCATAGGCGGCGTCCCAGCTCACCTGGTGGTTGTTGCCGTTGTCGCGCATGAAGCAGTAGATCTGAGCACCCTTGTCCCCTGGCGTGGACATCATCCCCACGGGGACGACGGCAACCTGCTGGGCAGTGGCCCCCGTGGGGATGCAGGCGGCGGCAAGAAGCGCCATCGGCAGCAACAGTCGTCGCACCGTGGCGGGCCGGTAAGGGCGTCGATCGGCCATGGGTCATCTCGGGCGTCGGGGGGCTCAAGGTATCGATGCACCCCGGCGGCGTCGAGGTCAGCCGCGGCGGGAACTGTCCGGGTCGATGCCGGGAGGGGGCCCTGCCAGCCGGCTTCAGGGCGGCGGCTGGACGATCGGCAGCATCAGCCGCAGCAGCAGTGGCGTGACGATCAACACCGTGATCAGTCGCAGCGCATGCAGGAGGGCCACCGCAGCACCGACGCCGAACTCGGCTCCGGCCAGGCTCATGCCGCTGATGCCCCCCGGCGCGGAGCCCAGCAGAGCGATCACCGGATCGATGCCCAGCAGGCGGCTGCACACCAGTGCCACGGCCAGTCCCGCCAGCACCAGCGTGCCGGTGATCAACAGGGCCGGCCGCCACAGCTGCCGCAGTTCCCGCAGGGCTGCGGCACTGATGCTGGTGCCGATCACGGTGCCGATGGCGATCTCCAGCGCCGTGCGGGTGCCCGCCGGCCACTGGGCCGGCTCCAGGCGGCCACTGGCGCTCACCAGCCCTGCGGCCAGCAGAGCGCCGGCCAGGGGAGCGGCTGGCAGGCCGCTGCGCAGGGCCAGCAGGCCGCCTGCCGTCCCTGCGAGGGCGTAAAGCAGCAGGATCCAGGGCACCACCATCACCCCATCATCACCAGTGGGGTCGGGGGTGCGGACGGAGTGTGGATGTGTTGTCATCAGCTCCAGCGCATTGAACCCCCATGGCCACTCCTTCCGTGTCCTTCCGGATCACTCGCAGCACTGAAGATCTGGCGCAGACCACCCACGCCCTGTCCCAGCGTCTGGTGAAGCTCGAGCAGCGTCTCGAACGGCTGGAACGGCAGCTCAGCGTGGCCCTGGAGCGCCGCGAGCAGCAGGATCCGGAAGAACTCAGCAGCCTGGAAACCGTGGAACAACTGCTCACGGACTGCCGTCTGTTGCTGGGGCTCGACGATCCTCACTCGGGGCCTGACATCGAGCCTGGGCGAGATGGTTCCGCTCCCGTGCCGGCTGCCCCGGACAGCGCCGAGGAGCAGGTCAAGGCGGCCTGATCACCAGAGCGCGGGCGGCTTGATGACTGGAGCAGTCGCGACCCCGACGCCGCGCCCTCGCCGTTGCCAGCTGCTGATGCCAAAATGGGAAGAAAGCGAGCGCATGACATTCCCCACAGCCGCCCATTCCGCTTCCCACTCCACGCCGCCACCCACCACGCCCGGCCCCACCACCAGCAGCGCCCAGGCCAGCACCCACCGCAGCGGCTCGCCAACCTGCACGAGCTCAGTCCCCATCTCCCGCAGCGATGAAGGGGATCACCAGCGCGAGAAATTGCAGTTCGCCCTCGCGGTTGCGCTCACCCGTGGTGACCGCTACCGGGAACAGGTGCTGCGCGAACAGATCGCAGCCCTGGGCGGTTACTGCGAAGAACCCGGCACCTGAACATCTGATTCCTGGCTCTGAATCTGATTCGGGGCCTACCAGCCCATTGGTATGGCCCCTGGGGCAGCATGGTTGCTTTCTTATGATGAGGGTCCTGTAGCAACTCTCCTCTAGCAACTCAACTGCATGACTCAGCCACCACCCATCAGCTATCGCTAAACTGACTTGCCCACAATCGCCACGTCCGACGCTGCCACCAAGTGTCATGGAAGGTTAAGCATGCTTGATCCATATGCTCACTCTATCTAAGATCGCCGTAGTAAGGTCTGCTCACGTCGCTGATCGCTGCAGGCTTGACCGTTGGGTGTCAGTGCATCGCACTGAGCAGCTGCTTCCAGCTTGCCTCTCTTGAGTTCTCAGATATCACACGTTCCCAGCACCTCTCCCAAGTGCGCCATCACACACGTGAGCGATCACACCCCGGTGCGCGATCACAACGTATTGGTCCAGCGTAACGGTCCGCCGATCCATGCGCTGCTGGCATCGGATTCAGCCATCTGGCCATCTGAACTGCTCCTCTCCATTGCCCAGACAGCCATTGGTCCTCAAGCCGTCTGGAGCTTTTCCATCCCGCCACTGCCCGATTCACCGTGTCCCCACTCACCCTGGCTTCCCGTCCACGTCCCCCGATCGCGGTTGCTTCGGCTGCTGG
>JAWOBH010000204.1:0-2913 GCA_046498125.1 Prochlorococcaceae cyanobacterium
TGGCGCTGCAGGAGCCGCTGCGGCGCTGGCTGCTCGCCCATCAGCAGCCAGCGCCGCAGCGGCTCCTGCAGCGCCAGCAGCCCAGAGCCCAGCAGGATCAGCCAGGGCACCAGGTTGCCAAACACCGTCTCGTCGCTCACCAGCAGCAGCACCCCGCCCAGCAGACCCCCAAGAGCCGCGGCCGGCAGCAGCAGCACGGCGCGGCGGCGCTGGCCGCGCAGATCGTGCCGCTGGGCTGCGGCCGCGCCGCCGTAGCCCGGCAGCAGAGCCACGGTGTTGGTGACGTTGGCCATCACCGGCGGCAGGCCCACGGCGGTGAGCACCGGAAAGCTGATCAGCGAGCCGCCGCCGGCGATCGCGTTCACCAGGCCGGCGGCCACCGCCGCCAGGGCGATCAGCAGCAGGTCGAGGGCGCTGAGGTGGGCACTGAGCTGGGCAGCGGCGGCCATGGCACGGGGCGGTTGGGCAGAGCCGGGCGCTTCCGAGCATGGGCCGGCGGGAGGCGGCCTGGTGTGGCTTCGACCACCTGGCCCAGCGCAGCCACTCCTCAGGATGGGGGCCGTCAACCGTGATCCAAGCCGGCAAGCATGCCCAGCTGGCCAGCGATCCGGGCTGGCTGATGCACGGCATTCCCGGTGGGCTGATCGCAGGAGTGCTGGTCCTGGCCCCCTCGGTGCTGGTGCTCACCGCCCTCGCCTCGGCCTACGCCCTGTGGGGGCAGCTGCCGCTGCTGGTCACCGTCTTTGGGGTGCTCACACCGGCGGTGCTGGCGATCGTGCTGGTGGCCGCCTGGCGGCTGGGCCGGCGCAGGCTGCGCTCACCCCTGCTGTTCGCCCTGGCCGCCGCAGCCTTCATCGCCCTGGCGACGACGCGGGGCCGCTGATCATGGTGGTGGCCTTCGTGGGCTGCATGGGCGGCTGGCAGGTCTGCCTCCCAGGGGACGCCACCACCAGAAGTCAAGCCACCGATCCGTTGTCCCGTAGCCAGCATGGGAACAACAGGACTGCCACCGTGCTGCTGAACCCGTTGTACCCCTTCTGCCCCTTGAGCACCGCCAAGCTGTCGGCCGGCAGCGGCCTGATCGCCGGCCATGGCCGTTGAAGTCGCCCTGGCGATGCTGCAGCGGGACGGCCGCTGGCTGATGCAGCTGCGCGACGAGATCCCCACGATCGTCGCCCCTGGCTGCTGGGGGCTGTTTGGTGGGCACCTCGATCCTGGTGAAACACCGGAGCAGGCCCTGCGGCGGGAGCTGCTGGAGGAGATCAGCTGGCAGCCCCGGACGGTGGAGCTCGCCATGGTGCATCACATCCACCGGCGCACGGCCCATGTGTTCCAGGCTGAGCTGTCGGTGCCGCTGGAGAAGCTGCGGTTGCTGGAAGGCCAGGACATGGCCCTGGTCGGCGCCGAGGAGTTGCTGGCCGGATCGATCTGGAGCATCCGCCTGGGCGGCCATCGCCCGCTGGCGGATGGGCTGCTGGAGGTGATGCACCAGCTGCTGGTGGGCCAGGCCTGAACACAACCAAGCCCGGAACGTCGGCCGCGGCAACGGCTCCTCATGACGGGGACGTCATGGCGCAGGGTCTGGGCTGATGGACAGCTGCGGCAGGATGCCCAGCGCCCGCAGACTGGCGCGCCCGAGTTGCTCGCGCTTGGGGGCGTCGGCGGCGCCGGCCATGGCGAGGTTGAGCGCAAAGGGTGTCACCTGATCGCCCCGCTGCACCCAGCCCACCCACCAGCCCACACCGGCGGCGGGTGCGTTCTGCCAGCCGGTCTTGGCATGCAGGCTCCAGCCCGGACCGGAGTCCACCTGCGTGATCTCTGCCACCTGCTGCTGGGCGCTGCGGGGGAAGGGAAGCGATTGGCGGGCCAGTCGGGAGAGGAAGCGGGTCTGCTCCACCGCACTGATCTCCAGGGGGCCCCGCAGCCAGAAGCTGGTCACGCTGGTGCCGATCTGCTCGTTGCCATAGCCGAGCTGCCCGATCGCCCTGCCCATCCGCTCCAGGCCGATGCTGCGGGCCAGCTCCTGATACAGCGGCACGTTCGACACGCGCATCGCACCGCGCAGCCCCATCGGCTCCAGCCACTCACGCATGAACGGGTCGGCATCGCCCGTGTAGGGGATCACCTCATCCACGCTGCCCACGGCGCCGAGCGAGAGGCCGATCAGGGCATTGGCGATCTTGAAGGTGGAGGCCGGCGAGAAGCGCTGCTCGGCGCGGGGGCGGTTGGTGCCGCGCAGCTCACCGCTGCCCTCATCCAGGAGCACGAAGGTGCCGTCCACACCGGCGTCACGGAACAGGGCAGCCACGCCGGGCTCCTCCCGCCAGGGTGCGGCCGCGGCAGCAGTCGGCAGGGCCAGCAGCCCCACCGCGATCAGGGTCAGTGGCTGGCCCATGCTGTCCAGGCGCGGGGGGATTCAGCACAGCCTCGCCCAACCCTCAGGGCAGCACCAGCAGCGCCAGCGGCTCCGGTCCAGGGGTGGGGGCAGTGGGCTCAGGCATGAGGTGGTGGATCAGCGACTCACGGGTCTGATGCTGCAGCGCCTCCGCGGTGGACGCCGCGATGCGGATGGGCAGGGTTTCGGCCTGGGCTTCCAGGTGGCCGGGGTCTTCAACCAGTACGCGGCACACACCCTCACGCACGCTGGGGTCTTAGCACTGCGGGGACGGTGCTGGATGCGGGAAACCGCTCTGCTCGCCACAGGAGGCTGGGCTACGTGGATCCCCTGGTTAAGAACCAGGGCCTCATGGAGAAGCGGGGCGTATGAGGGTCGTGCCCCTGCGGCTCACTCCAGGCGAGGATCTGCCCCTGGCGCTGGGCTGGAAGCCTGGATGGGCCGGCAGGAGAGCACCCTCTCACCGGACGGTGCCCACCTGCACTTCGCCATGGCAGACACCACCGGTGCCGTGACCG
>JAWOBH010000328.1:0-3347 GCA_046498125.1 Prochlorococcaceae cyanobacterium
GTTCGCCGCCCCGATCGAGCTGCGCCTGCAGGGCAACGATCTGCAGCAGCTGCGCCGGCTCGGCGACGATCTGCGCCGGCGGCTGGCCCAGCAGCCGGAGGTCACCCACACCAGCGCCAGCCTGAGCGAGGCCCTGCCCCGCCTGGCCCTGGCGGTGGATGAAGAGCAGGCCCGCCGCAGCGGCCTCGACAACCGCGCCATCGCCGGCCAACTGCAGGCCGGACTCGACGGCGCCGTGGGCGGCTCGATCCAGGAGGGCACCACCACCCTGCCGGTGCGGGTGCGGGTGGCCGAGGGCCAGCGGGGCGAACCGGGCCAGGTGGAGGGCCTGGATCTGGTGGCGCCCGGCGGCAGCGGCACGGTGCCGCTGGCGGCTCTGGCCTCGCTGCGGCTGGAGCCGGAGCTGGCCTCGATCGCCCGCCGCGACGGCCAGCGCATTAACGCCGTGCACGGCTACCTGGCCGCCGGCACCCTGCCCAGCACCGTGCTGGCCGAGTTCCGCCGGCAGCTGGAACGCGACGGCTGGCAGCTGCCGTCGGGGGTGCAGCTCAGTTACGGCGGCGAAGCCGACGCCCGCGGCGATGCCGTGGGCGGCCTGCTCTCCACGGCGGGGGTGCTGGGCATCCTGATCACCGCCACCCTGGTGCTCTCCTTCCGCTCGTTCCGGCTGGCCGCCCTGATCGGCTCGGTGGCGGTGCTGGCGGTGGGTCTGGCGGCGCTGGCGCTCCAACTCAGCGGTTCCCTGTTCGGCTTCACAGCGATCCTGGGCACCCTCGGCCTGATCGGGCTGGCGATCAACGATTCGATCGTGGTGCTCAACGCCCTGCGCACCGATCCGGCGGCCGCCAGCGGCGATCCGGCCGCCAGCGCCGCCGTGGTGCTGCACGCCACCCGCCATGTGGTCGCCACCACTCTCACCACGGTGACCGGGTTCCTGCCGCTGATGCTCGACCCCACCGGCTTCTGGCCGCCACTGGCGATCGCGGTGTCCGGCGGGCTGGTGGGCGCCACCGGCCTGGCGCTGTTCTATGTGCCGGCCGCCCACACCCTGCTGATGCGCCCGGCCGTGCGCAGGACTGCGGCGGCGCTCGCCCCACCACCGTGCTGAGGCTCAAACCCTGTCACAACGCGGTGCTGGCGGCCGCTGGATCTTCCGCCGCGCGCACGATCGCCCCTCTCAGCCCTGCCTTCAGCACAGACCCCACCAGGCTTTGCGCACCGGTGCATCATGGCTGTCAGTGCAGAACCAATCGTGCTGGCTGCGGCGCACCTGCACCCGGAAGGTGGAGTGGGACGGTTTTCGGCCTGGGTTTCCCGCTGGCCAGGGCGGTTGCGGAACACGCGGAACACAACCTCACGCATGCAGGGGTACCGCTCTCGTTCCGGGGGATCCTTGGCCGCTTGAAGCTCTGCGGGGCTGCTGCTGGAGACGGGGAACCGGCCCGATCCGCCACTGTGAAGCCAGCCATTGCACTGCAGGGTGAGATGGAGCAACGGCTGCTCCGGCATTCCGCCCTGGAAGATCTGGGCCCCTCTTTGGCCCGGGCGCGCAAGGACGGGAGCCCTCAGCCCAGCCAGCCCCGCCCAGCGGCCGGCCGTGAGGCCTCCTGAACTGCCTCAATGCAGCGGTAGGCCCGGCGCTTGGCGTCGTCGGCCAGGGGCTCCTGGCCTGAACACCTCCTGCTGGAGCACCGCGAGCCCACTGCCCTGGAAGGCCTCCAGCTGGCCCGGCCTGGCCACCGGGATGCTGAACGAGGCTCCCAGGCCGCCCAGTGAGATCAAACTCAGGGCGCTCCTGGCGACATTGAAGGCAGCATCCGGAGACGGGCGGATTTGCGGAAACGGAAGCTCAGGCACGGTGCTCAGCATGCCCTCCGGCATCCAAGCGCAGCCGGCCTGGTGCCCAGGTGCAGATCCTCGATGTGTTCTCCCTGCGGGTGGTGGCGGGCTACACCCGCGACCCCCAGGGCCGGCTGCTGCTGGAGGTGCAGCCCTCCTTGGCCGGCGGTGGGCTGCAGCACTGCCGCCACCTGATCACGGCTCAGGCTGGTGAGGCGGAAACTGCCTCAGGACCGATATCCTCGGCGTCGGTTCCGGTCACGACGGAAGCCCTGCTGCGAGTGCTGCTGGATCTGGAAGCCGAGCAGCCCTGCGCAGGCCGCGGCAGTGCTGGAGTGTCAGGACCGGCAGCTGGAGCTGCTCCTGCAGCGCACCGCGCCGGCATCCAGGGAGCCTTGACCGGAGCCGCAACGAGGTCCTGCTCGCCCTCGAGCTGATGCTCGGCCTCCGGTGCGGCATCGGCATCGGCCTGGTGGACCCAGCTGGGACAATCGAAACGATCGGCCCAGCGCGCATGGTCGGCCACATCGTCGCGATGGCTGAGCACGATGGCCGCCAGGCCTCACGATCAGATAGCTGCTGGCCCCGAAGCTCTTGCGCGACGCCCAGCCGCAGGCAAGGCCATGCCATGGCAGTGGTGCGGCAACCCCAACGCAGAAAGCTCCCAGGGAAGAGGGCAAGGCGCCGTCTGCGCGTCTGGGGAGGCCACCGATCCGGTGGGGGGAAGCCCCGCCGACAGCTGCGCTGCCGTCGAAGCCGCAGGCGGCCGCCGTAGTTCCAGCCGGTCTGCGCAGTTACGACCTGACCTCCGTGCATGCGGCACGGATGATGGTGAGACGGCAGCGAGGCCTGATCTGCACGATCTCCTCCTGGGGTTCTCGGTTCCCCCTGTTCAATGTGGCCCATGGCGTGGGGAAGGCGGCCTGCGACCGCCTGGCGGCCGAGATGGCCGCTGAACTGCGGCCCCACGGCGTGACCTCCCTCTCTCTGTGGCCCGGCATCGTCGGCACCGAGCACATCCGGGAGCTAGCCGAAGAGGGCCGAAAACCAGGGCGACGGATCGGGCCCTGCGCTCGCTGGCGAGCCAGATCAACTGGGAAACCCCTCTGCTGACAGGGCGTGTGATCGCGGCCCTGGCTGCCGACCCAGCGCTCCTGCGCAGATCAGGGACGGTGGGGATCGTCGCGGAACTGGCCTCCAGCCACGGGGTGGTGGATGCGGAGGGGCCCCGGCCGGTGCATTCATGAATCCGAGGCCACGACCCGGACGCGGCGAGTTCAGCACCCGGCAGCCGGCGAAAAGCCGCCCGTTTCGGGCGCCTGATGCAGCCACTGGCCGAGCGTGGGGCCATCATTGAGCCCCTCGATGTCAGCGCACCCGAGTCCCGGTAGGTCCTGGCGGATCGGCTGCGGGAGCGCTTCGGAGCCCTCGATGCCCTGATCAACAGCGCCGGCTTCGCGGCGGTGGGGCCGCTGGAGCTGAACGCCTTCGGGCTTGAGGTGATCCTG
>JAWOBH010000344.1:0-2760 GCA_046498125.1 Prochlorococcaceae cyanobacterium
AGCGACGGCGGCCAGCAGGGTCTCGATCACCGTTCGCCCGAGCAGAGCGACGGGGCGGGCCTGGTGGTGATCGACTCGCTCTCGGCCCTGCACGCCGGCGTCAAGGCCAGCCAGGGCAGCTTCTCACTGCCCTTCGACGGCTGGCTGGTGCGCGGCGGCGAGGCACGCTCGATCGAGGCCGCCACCGTGGCCGGCGACATCCGCCAGCTGCTCAACGCCATCATCGGCTTCGAGGGAGAGGCCGAGATCACCCCCGACGGGCTCTGCCCCCACGTGTGGGTGGAGGGCCTCTCGATCACCGGCGACGCCTGAGCCGAGGCGGTCGGGCCATCCAAGCTGGGGGGATGAAGATCCTGTTCTGGGGCACCCCCGCCTACGCGGTGCCCAGCCTCGATGCCCTGGCCGCCGCCGGCCATGAGCTGGTGGGGGTGGTGAGCCAGCCCGACCGGCGCCGGGGGCGCGGCAAGCTGCTCACGGCAAGCCCGGTGAAAGCGAGGGCCCTTGAGCTGGGCCTGCCCGTGTTCACGCCGGAGCGGATCCGCCGCGAGCCGGGCACCCAGGCCGAGCTGGCGGGTCTGGGGGCGGACGCCTCCGTGGTGGTGGCCTTCGGCCAGATCCTGCCGCCGCCGGTGCTGGACCAACCGCCCCTGGGCTGCTGGAACGGTCACGGGTCGCTGCTGCCCCGCTGGCGGGGGGCGGCGCCGATCCAGTGGAGCCTGATCGAGGGCGACAGCCACACCGGCGTGGGGATCATGGCCATGGAGCCTGGGCTCGACACCGGACCGGTGCTGCTGGAGCGCGCCATCCCGATCGGGCTGCTGGAGAACGCCTCCCAGCTGGCCCGCCGGCTCTCGGCGCTCACCGCCGAGCTGCTGGTGGAGGCCCTGCCCCGCATCGAGGCGGCAGGACCCGGCCCCGAGGCCGAGCGGCTGGCACGGCTGGGGGTACGACCCCAGGGCCAGGAGGGCCTCACCTACGCGCGGCTGCTCGGCAAGGAGGATTTCCAGATCGACTGGCGTCAGCCGGCCCTGACGATCCACCGGCTGGTGATGGGTCTCCATCCGGGTGCCCACACCAGCTGGGGCGACCAGCGCCTGCGTCTGCTGGCCACCGAGCCGCTGGTGGAGCGGCTGGCCGACCAGCTCAGCCCCGAGGGGGCCGCCCTCTGCGCCCACCCCTGGCCAGGCGCGGGGGAGGCGGAGCCAGGCACGGTGCTGGCCCTGGAGAGCGGGGTGGGGGCGGTGCTGGCCACCGGAGGCTGTCCAGTGCTGCTGCGCGAGGGTCAGCTGGCGGGCCGGGCGGCCAGCGCTGGCCGGACATTGCTGCAGCAGCTGGGCCTGCGGCCCGGCGACCGACTGGGGGAGCCGTCTCGTTTTGTTATGTCAGCGGATCCCCATGGCCCAGGGCCATCCCGGGATCGCTAGAGAGGTGTCAGGACAGCCTGATCCGCGGGGCTACGGCCATGACCATTTCAGCCACCTTCTCAGCCACCAGCGTCATGTCCCGCGCCACCTCCGGCGTCACCAGCCACACCGTTGACACCAGCGGCGCATGCGGCCGGGGCATCAGGGGCCTGTCCTTCGTGGCCGAAACCGGCGACGGCTGCCGCATCTACCGCCACACCAGCGGGCTCTACGCCGTGTGCGCACCGGGCAGCGACAGGCCGGGTCAAACCGCCGCCACCCTGGCCTGCGCCTATGCCGCCTGTCAGGCCATGGCGGGTCAGAGGATGGCGGATCAGAAGATGGCGGGCGCGGCCGGCTGATCGACGCCACCGGCACCCGGGGCATCTGAGCGGCGGTAGCGGCCGTGCAGATCCTCGAGCTGCTGATGCACGGCCCGCAGCTGTTCGCGGATCGGCCCGCTGTCCTCAAGCCGGCCGAGCAACAGCAGCATCGACTCGATCTGGCTCTTGCAATCGATCAGGACGCGGCACTGCGGTGATCCGGGCTCGTAGGGCATGGGGGATGAAAACGCTGAACAACCGGTTGAACCATCCCATCGGAGCCGAGGTCAGCGGTTGCGGTTGTGTCGGTTGTTGCGGTTTGGCGGCCGCCGTCCGCGCCCGCCGCTGAGATCGAGCGCTGGCGCCGCGTGCACCGTGGGCTCGAAGCCCGGCACCTCCTGGCGCGGCAGGCGGGTGCCGATCAGGCGCTCGATGGCGCGCAGGAGTTCGTGTTCCTCGGCCGCCACCAGGGAGATGGCATGGCCGGGATGGCCGGCGCGGCCGGTGCGGCCGATGCGGTGCACATAGTCCTCGGCCTGGTTGGGCAGGTCGAGGTTGACCACATGGGGCAGCTGGTGGATGTCAATGCCGCGGGCGGCCAGATCGGTGGCCACCAGCACGCGCAGTTCACCGCTCTTGAAGTCCGACAGGGCCCGGGTGCGGGCGCCCTGGCTCTTGTTGCCATGGATCGCCGCGGCGGCCATGCCGGCCTGGCTGAGCTTCTCGGCCATGCGGTTGGCGCCGTGCTTGGTGCGGGAGAACACCAGCACCTGCTGCCAGTCGTTGCTGGCGATCAGGTGGCAGAGCAGCTCGGGCTTGCGTGCCATGTCGCAGGGGTGGAGCAGGTGCTCCACCGTGGGGGCGGACTGGTTTTCCGGCGTCGCCTGCAGCTGCACCGGCTGATGGAGCAGACCGTGGGCCAGCGCCTTGATCGGGCCGCTGAAGGTGGCCGAGAACATCAGGTTCTGGCGCTTGGGCGGCATCAGGGCCAGCAGCCGGCGGATGTCGCGGATGAAGCCCATGTCGAGCATCCG
>JAWOBH010000061.1:0-4160 GCA_046498125.1 Prochlorococcaceae cyanobacterium
GTTCCGCTGCCTGGCGGAGGCGGCCATCAACATCGAGATGATCGCCACCAGCGAGATCCGCACCAGCTGCGTGGTGGCGGTCGCCGACGGCGTGCGAGCCCTGCAGACGGTGCACGCCGCCTTCGGCCTGGGCGGCACCGTGTGCCACCGCGCCGAGGGCACGGAGGCACCGGTGAATGGGGCACCGGTGAATGGGGCAGCGGTGAATGAGGCAACGGTGAGTGAAACCCCTGTCTAGGTCTAGCGTTCAGGGATTGCCCACCAGCTTCTGGCGCAGGCCCTTGATGCGGTCGCGCAGGTTGGCGGCCTCTTCGAACTCCAGGTTCTTGGCCGCCTTCTTCATCTTCTCCTCGAGCTGCTGAATCAGCTCCGGCAGCGCATCGAGCGGTACGGCGTTGTGATCGGCCTGCTCGCTGGCCTCCTCCAGCTGCTCGTCGTTGAGCCGGCGCGACACCTCCAGGAAGGCCAGGATCGCGTTGCCGGCGCGCTTCCCCGCCGCCGTGGGGGTGATGCCGTGCCGTTGGTTGTAGGTGTGCTGGATGGCGCGACGACGCTCGGTTTCCGAGATCGCCCGGGCCATGGAATCGGTGAGGTTGTCGGCATAGAGCAGGGCCATGCCTTCAACGTGACGGGCGGCCCGGCCGATGGTCTGGATCAGGGAGCGCTCGGCCCGCAGGAAGCCCTCCTTGTCGGCATCGAGGATCGCCACGAGCGACACCTCCGGCAAGTCCAGCCCCTCACGCAGCAGGTTCACTCCCACCAGCACGTCGTAGGCCCCGTTGCGCAGATCCTGGATGATCTCGATGCGCTCGATCGAGTGGATCTCCGAGTGCAGGTAGCGCACGCGCACGCCGTTCTCGGCCAGGTAGTCGGTGAGGTCCTCGGCCATGCGCTTGGTGAGGGTGGTCACCAGCACCCGCTCGCTCTTCTCGGCCCGCAGGCGGATCTCGCCCAGCAGATCGTCCACCTGCCCATCGCTGGGGCGCACCTCCACCACCGGATCGAGCACGCCGGTGGGCCGGATCACCTGCTCCACCACCTGTCCCTCGCTGCGGCCGAACTCCAGATCACCCGGGGTGGCGCTCACGAAGATCGTCTGGCGGGCCTTCTCCCAGAACTCCTCCGCCTTGAGCGGACGGTTGTCGGCGGCACTGGGCAGGCGGAAGCCGTGCTCGATCAGCACCTGCTTGCGGCTCTGGTCGCCATTGTACATCGCCTGCAGCTGGCTGCAGGTGACGTGGGATTCGTCCACCACCAGCAGCCAGTCGTCGGGGAAGTAGTCGATCAGACATTCGGGCGGGGTGCCGGCGTCCCGCCCGGCGAGGTGGCGGGCGTAGTTCTCCACGCCGTTGCAGTAGCCCACCTGCTCCAGCATCTCCAGGTCGTAGGTGGTGCGCTGCTCCAGGCGCTGGGCCTCCAGCAGGCGGCCCTGGCTGTTGAGCACGTCCAGGCGCTCCCGCAACTCGGCGCGGATCGCCTTGATCGCCTCCTCCAGGCGGTCCTTGGGGGTCACGAAGTGCTTGGCGGGATAGATGTTGATCGTCTCCAGGCTCTGCAGGATCTCGCCGGTGGTGGGGTCCACGTAGCGGATCGCCTCCACCTCATCGCCGAACAGTTCGATGCGCACCAGCCGGTCTTCGTAGGCGGGCCCGATCTCCAGCACGTCGCCCCGCACCCTGAAGCGGCCGCGGCTTATCTCCACGTCGTTGCGGCTGTACTGGTTGTTCACCAGCTCGCGCAGGGAGCCGCGCAGGTTGAGGCTGTCGCCCACCTGGAAGCGCACCGCCGCCTTGAGGTATTCGCTGGGGATGCCCAGGCCGTAGATGCAGCTGATCGAGGCCACCACGATTACATCGCGCCGCTCGAACAGTGAGCGGGTGGCCGAGTGGCGCAGCATGTCGATCTCCTCATTGATCGACGCCGTCTTGGCGATGTAGGTGTCCGAGACCGGCACATAGGCCTCGGGCTGGTAGTAGTCGTAGTAGGAGATGAAATATTCGACGGCGTTGTTGGGGAAGAACTCCCGCAATTCGTTGCAGAGCTGGGCAGCCAGCGTCTTGTTATGGGCCAGCACCAGGGTGGGACGCCCGGTCTGGGCGATCACATTGGCAATCGTGAAGGTCTTGCCGGTACCGGTTGCCCCAAGCAGGGTCTGGTAGCGGTGACCGGCCTGGACACCACGCACAAGGCCGGCGATGGCCTGGGGCTGATCGCCCTTGGGTTCGTAGGGAGCGTGGAGCTGGAAGGGGCCGGCCATGGGCCCATTGTCACTGGGGCGGGCGCCCGAGCGCGACCCGCGGCATGGCCGGCTCAGGCTCAGGCGGCGACCCCGGAGATCTGGGCTGCGGCGCGGGTGAAACCGATCTCGAGGCCGAGCATGCGCAGAATGATGGCCGAGAGCACCGCGTAGACAATCGCCCCCAGAGCGGCGCTGAGCAGGCCGCGCTCGAGCCGGAAGCCCTTGATCAGGGCGGCCGCCAGGCCGAACAGGATCACGGTGATCAGCCAGTTGAACAACACACTCACCGGACTGATCAGGCCTCCCAGGCTGGTCACGGCCCAGACCGGGCCGAGCAGCAGCCTCAGGGGCCAGATCAGCAGGGTGCCCAGGAGGCCGATCACCACCGACGAGAGCAGGGCGATGCGGAAGCTGTCCACCTTCACGCCGAGCGGAAGCAAGTCAACGATCAGCAGAATCAGCGCACGGATCGGCCACTGCAGCAGCCAGATGAAGGCTCCCATCGTTTCGTAAGTTCGGTCGGCGCCAAGCTAGGCGTGGATGGCGCCGCCGCAACCCCCCAAATGTGCGCCGTTACAGGCGGGAGTTCGCCGTCACACCGGCGCCGAGTGGCTCGCGCAGGAGGGCCTCGCGCAGGCCACGCACCACGGCCACCATCGCCAGTTCGTCGCTGAGACGATTCACGGCCGAACCCACGCCCACACCGGCAGCACCGGCGGCGATCGCCATCGGCACAGTCACGGCTGAGAGCCCCGAGGCGCAGAGCACCGGAGCCTCAGCGCCCGCAGCCGCCAGGGCAAGGCTGATGCTGTGGGCGGCGGCCAGGGTGGGAGCGGCCTTCTCGATCAGACCCAGGCTGCCGGGGCTGACGGGCCGGGCACTGGTGCCGCCCTCGGTCTGGATCAGGTCGGCGCCGGCGGCCACCAGATCCAGCGCCAGCTGCTCCTGCTGATCGAGGGGCAGCACGTGGGGCACGGTGACGCTCAGGGCCACCTCGCCCAGCAGCGCGCGGCTGCGGCGGGTGAGCTCCAGCACCTCGGCAGCGTCGAAGATCCGGCCCTGGGGGTAGAAGGCGTCGTAGTTGCCGATCTCCACCAGCGTGGCGCCGGCCGCCACGGCGGCGGGGAAGAGCTCCGGATCCACCGCCGACACGCAGATCGGCAGGCCGCTGCCGGCCGCCGCGGTGCGCACCAGCGCAGGATCACAGGCGATGTCGATCAGATCGGCGCCGCCGTTGCCGGCAGCGCGAGCGATGCGGGCAACGGCGACGGCATCGAAATTGGTGAGGCCGGCGATCACCTTGAGCAGGCGGCGCTGGCCCAGGGCGGCACGCAGCGGGGCGGGCAGGCGATCAAGACGCGACATGCCGGGGGAAGCACAGTGGAGGCCATTCTCCCACCCCAAGCCCACGGCCTCCTGGACTGGCGACCACCACCGCCTGCACCGCCTGCTGCAGCGCCAGCCGGAGCTGCTGCCGGCCGGTGCGCCGCTGCTGCTGGCCGTGTCCGGCGGACAGGACTCGATGGCCCTGCTGGGGCTGCTGCTGGATCTGCGCGCGCGCCACGGCTGGTCGCTCAGCCTCTGGCATGGCGATCACGGTTGGCGGCTGGAGTCCGCCGAGCAGGCGTCCCACCTGGCCGGCTGGGCCGAGAGCCGGGACCTGAGTGTGTGGATCGAGCGCTGGAATCGGGAGGACGGCCAGCGCCCCACCGAAGAGACGGCGCGGCAGTGGCGCTACACGCGGCTGGCGCAGCGCGCCCGGCAGCTGGGCTGCTCCCGGGTGCTCACCGGCCACACCGCCACCGACCGGGCCGAAACCCTGCTGCTCAACCTGGCCCGGGGCTGCCACCGCCGCGGCCTGGCCAGCCTGCGGCTGCGCCGCCAGCTGGCAGGGTCGGTGGAGCTGGTGCGGCCGCTGCTG
>JAWOBH010000158.1:0-4651 GCA_046498125.1 Prochlorococcaceae cyanobacterium
GTGGGCGATCCGGTGCGCTGGTCAGCAGCCGCTCCCGCGGAGGGATCCGGCTCCTGAGGCGGTGCCGCAGTTCACCTCAGCTCTGCAGCAGCAGCAGCGCCTCGCGGGGGATCACCAGCTCCAGTCCGCCGTGGTGATGGCGCAGCTCCTGCCATTCCCAGGCGCGCAGTTCTACCTGGATCGCCTCCACCGGCGTCTGCACCGGCCCCTGCACCGGCGCCGAGGTGGATGGACCATCCACCAGCACGTAGGCGCTCACCTGCACGCCGCCTTCGCTCAGCCGGATCAGGCGGCAGGGGCGCACGATCGGATCGCCGCTGCCGTCTGATCCAGTGGCGGGCCGCAGGCGCAGGTGGTTGGCCCGCAGGCCGAGCCAGCTGGCCTGGCCGGCGCCGTCCTGCTCCGGCAGATCGATCGCCAGCCCCCAGCGTGTCGCCAGCGCCTGCCCGGGCGCGTGCCGCACGATCGGGCTGAGGTTCTTGCAGCCGGTGAGCCGGGCCACCGCCAGGTTGCGTGGCTGCCGGAACAGCTCGCGCGTCGGCCCATGGGCCAGCAGGCGGCCGCCGTCGATCACCAGCAGCTCATCGCTGAGCCGATGGGCCTCATCGATGTCGTGGGTCACCAGCAGCATCGGCGTGCCGGTGCTCTGCTGCAGATCGGCGATCCACTGCTGCAGCCGGCGGCGGCGGAAGCTGTCCTGGGCGCTGAGCGGCTCATCGAGCAACAGCAGATCGGGCTGCACCACCAGGGCCCGGGCCAGGGCCACCCGCTGGCACTGGCCCCCCGAGAGCTGGTGGGGCCAATGGCCGGCATGCCGGCTCAGGCCCACGACCGCCAGCATCCCCTCCACGCGGGCGCGGCGCTGCTCCCGACTCAGGTGCGCCAGGCCAAAGCCCACATTGGCCGCCACCGTGAGATGGGGGAACAGGGCGTGGTGCTGGAACACCATCGCGATCCGGCGGCGCTGGGGCGGCACCCAGATCCCGCGCTCGCTGTCGGCCAGCCGTCGCCCGGCCAGCAGGATCCGGCCCCGCCGCGGCCGCTCCAGGCCGGCAATGGCGCGCAGCAGCACACTCTTGCCGGCTCCGGAGGGGCCCAGCACCGCCAGGCGGGCCGCGCGGCTGCGCCAGGCCAGCGCCAGCATGAAGTCGCCCCGTTCCAGCGCCAACGCCACCTCCAGCGCCAGCTCCAGCGGCGCCTCCTGCTGCGGCACGGGAGCTGGCACGGGAGGCGGCTGCGCGGCCTGGTCAGTGCCGGCGCAGGCCAGGGCTGACGCCACCGGGAGCTCCCCATCGGCATCGGCGTGGGTCGCGTGGCCGCGGCGCCGCGCGCCCGGCTGGTTGAACAGCTCCACCAGGGCCAGGCAGCCGCCATTGAGCATCAGCACCAGCGCCGTGAGCCGCCACGCCAGCGGCAGTTCACCGGTCTCCACCGCGCTGTAGATCGCCAGGGGCAGGGTCTGGGTGCGGCCGGGAATGTTGCCGGCCAGCATCATCGTGGTGCCGAACTCCCCCAGGGCCCGCGCGAAGCTGAGGCTCAGGCCGGCCAGCAGCCCCGGCCGGATCAGGGGCAGGGTGATGCGCCGGAACACCCGCGCCGGGCTGGCCCCCAGGCCAAGGGCCACGGCCTCCAGGGCTGGATCGAGCTGGTCGAGGGAGGCCAGCAGGCTGCGGTAGAGCAGCGGAAAGGCCACCACCGCCGCGCTGATCACCGTGGCGCTCCAGCTGAACACCACGCTGATGCCGAGCCTCTCCAGCGGCTGCCCCAGCGGTCCCTGGGGGCCCAGCAGCTGCAGCAGCAGAAACCCCAGCACGGTGGGGGGCAGCACCAGGGGACTGAGCAGCAGCAGATCCGTCAGGGAGCGGCGCGGGCCCTGCCAGCGCCGCACCAGCAGGGCGGCGGCCAGCGCCAGCGGCGTGAGCAGCAGCACCGCCAGCACTGCCGCCCGCAGCGACAGCAGCAGAGCGGTGGAGGCGTGGGGCATCGATCCGCTCTCAGTGCCCGGCCGGCAGGGGCGCAAATCCGCCCCGGGTCAGGGCACTCTGGGCTGGCTGGCCGGCCAGCGCATCGAGATAGGCCCGGGCCAGGCCGGGCTGGCGGCTGCGGCGGATCACGGCGCCGCTGTAGAGGATCGGGCTGTGGCTGGCCGGCGGTGCGGTGGCGGTGATGCGCAGGTTGGTCACGCCGGACGCATCGCTGCGGTACACCAGGCCGGCATCGGCACTGCCGCTGGCCACCGCGGCGGCCACGGCGCGCACCGAAGGCAGCGGTACCAGCTTGGGCTGAACCGCGCCCGTGAGCTGGAAGTGGCGCAGCACCTGGCGCGCGTAGTCACCGGCGGGCACGGCGCTGTCACCGATGGCGATGCGGCGCACGCGGGGGCTGGCCAGGTCGGCGAAGCCGAGCATGCCGTCACGGCCCGCCGGCACCACCAGCACCAGCTGATTGCCGATCAGGTTGCGCCGCGTGCCCGGCAGCAGCAGGCCGGCCCGCTCCAGGGCATCCATCTGCCGGGCCCCGGCGGAGATGAACACATCCACCGGCGCCCCCTGCTCGATCTGGCGCTGCAGCGTGCCGGAGCCGGCCAGGTTGAGCTGGGGGCTGGCCGCCCGCCGGCTGCCGGCGAAGTCTGGCCCGATGGCCTTGAGCACGTTGGACAGGCTCACCGCCGCGCTCACCAGCAGGGGCTGGCTCGCCGCCGGCCGCTGGGTCAGGGGGGCGCCGCCGCGCCCGCCGCTGCCGTGCAGGATCAGCGCCGTGGCGGCCAGCAGCAGGCTGGCGCCGCTGCGTCGCCGGCTCCAGGGCATGGGGGCGACTCCCGGACACCGCCTCCGCAAGGTAGGGCTGGTTGGGGAAGGGCCTGCCTGCTGCCGGTCGGCCCCCTCACCCCCCCAGGTAGGCCATTTCGGCGTGGCGGCTCGTTCCCGGCTGTTGCGGTGCGCTTGCCTGCCACAGCTCCTGCCGCTCCTCGCTGTAGCGGTCCTGCCGCTGCCGCCAGCGATCGGCCAGGGCCTGGCGCACGCCCGCCGGATCGGTCTGCGGCTGCAGCCAGGGCCGCAGGTCGAGGCCGCTGCCAGGGGCGGCGAACAGGCAGGTGTAGGCGATGCCGTCGGCCGTGACGCGCAGGCGGTTGCAGTCGCCGCAGAAGGGGGCGGTCACCGAAGCCACCACCGCCAGATGGGCCCCGCCACCTGTGCTGTCGCTGCCACCGGCGCCACCATCGCGGTAGCGCCAGCGGCTGGCGGTGCCGTGGGCGCCGCGGCCCCGGGGTTCGAGGGGCCAGCGGCTGTCGATCCGATCCACCATCTCGCTGGCGCTCAGCACAGACTTGGGCCGCCAGCCGTTGCGGGTGCCCACGTCCATGAACTCGATCAGGCGCAGCTCCAGGCCCCGCTCGCGGGCCAGGGCCGCCAGGGGCAGCAGCTGGTCGTCGTTGACGCCGCGCTGGATCACGGCGTTGAGCTTCAGCTCACCCCTGCCCGGATCGAAGCCGGCGGCGCGGGCGTGCTCGATCGCGGCCAGCACCTTCGCCAGCAGCACCTCCCCGCGCCGTGCCCGCTCCCCGGGATCCGCTCCGCCTGCCCCGGCCATCCGGCCCACGGTCTCTCCCGTGGTGCCATCGAGGCTGAGGGTGATCCGCTGCAGGCCGGCGGCGCGCAGGGCCCGGGCCCGCTCCGCGCTCAGCAGCACGCCGTTGCTGGTGAGCGCGATTTCGCCCAAACCCCGCTGCCGCAGCGGCGCCGCTGCGGCGATCAGATCCTCCAGACCGTCATGCAGCAGCGGCTCGCCGCCGGTGAGCCGCAGGCTGCCGGCGCCCAGCGCCACGGCGGCCTCGATCACCGCCAGGCGCTGTCGGAGGGTGAGCAGCCCCGGGGGCTCCACGCCGTCGGGCAGGCAGTAGGGGCAGGCCAGGTTGCAGCGGGCCGTGAGCGAGAGCCGCAGCACCCCGAGCGGCCTGCCGAGGCGGTCGAGGGGAGGAACCCTGGTCATCGGCGCACGCTATGGCGTGGCGGTGGTGGCTGGGTGCTCGGACCGCAGCCAGCATGAAAGGGCTGGCACCTCTTCATCTGCCACTGCGCCATGCATCACCACGATCTCCAGCCCTGGCGGCACGGGCACGACTTCAGCGAGGACCGCAGCCGCGCCGAGCGCAACACCCGCATCGTGATGCTGCTCACCGCGGTCACGATGGTGGCCGAGATCGTGGCCGGCAGCGTGTACGGCTCCATGGCCCTGCTGGCCGATGGCTGGCACATGGCCACCCACGTGGCCGCCTTCGGCATCACGATCGTGGCCTACCGCTACGAGCGCCGGCACGCCGCCGATCCGCGCTTCAGCTTCGGCACCGGCAAGGTGGGCGTGCTGGGGGGCTACACCAGTGCGGTTGCCCTGGGCGTGGTGGCTGCCCTGATGGCCCTGGAGTCGCTGGAGCGCCTTGTGGCTCCCCAGGCGATTCAGTTCGAAGAGGCCACCGCCGTGGCGGTGATCGGCCTGCTGGTGAACCTGATCAGTGCCCTGCTGCTGCGCGACCACCACCACAACCACCACCACAACCACGGCCACGACCACGCCCACCACGCCCATCACCAGGACCAGAATCTCCGCGCCGCCTATGTGCACGTGCTTGCCGACGCGCTCACCTCCGTGCTGG